>JAITEW010000065.1 GCA_031281855.1 Treponema sp. | reverse complement strand
CCCTCCTCTATAAGAATTAACCGTTACAGTCCACGGGAATTACCATGCAATCCTATCATGGTGGCGGCCTTTGTCAATAAATTTTATTCTCACCGTAAAAAGCATTATAACCTTGATTTTTTCAAATGTCAACTGATTTTTATAAAAAATATCACAAATTTTTAAAATTTTCACCATAACCGGAATTTTTTTCCCGCTTCCGGGCGGGCCATCACAGCGTAACTCCCGAGAAATCACTTCACCATGTCTGAAATACCAGACACTTTCTCGGAATTCTGATTAAACAAATTCGGCGATTTAAGGTAAATTTCGGCGTTGAAATTCCGCATCAGCTTGCTCATGGAGTCGTTGGCCACCAGGGTGCGGATGATCCTGGCTGAAAGTTCCGCAGAAGGCACCACTTCCAGGCCCGGGATTTTCTCAGTTTTAGTACAGGGACAGATGGTGTCGGTTACCACTATGCGGCTTAAAAGGCCCTCTTCGGCAAGGCGGCTCAGGCGCTCCGATGCAGGATGGGAGAAGACGCCGTGAACTACGATGACATTGATTTCAGCGGGCCTGTGGGGCGCCAGTGCCCGGATAAGGCTCTCTACGGACCCCGCAGTGTCTACCATATCATCCACTATCCACAGGACCTTTCCCTCAAGCGGTTCGGCGGAAAGGATATTAATAGATTCTATACTGTTGGGCCTGGAATAATCCCGGTGCTTGTAAGCCACCACCAGAGGGGCGCCGAAAGCGTTGGCAAAACCGTAGGCGAATTTTTCACCCCCTGCGTCAACGGAACAGAAAACCCAGTTGGGCCGCACTATCTTTTCAAGATTCTCGAAATTCCGTATATACACATCGCAGAGGTATTTTTCCAGAAGCGTAAGGGCCGGAATATCATCAATGCTGCACGTAACAGGATCCAGCATGGATTGTGAAATTTTAGCATGAAGCTGATAGGTAACGATATGGCTTGTTCCCAGGTTCGCAAGGGTTTTGAAATGCATCCACAAGCCCACGGAATTGCGCCGCGTAGTTCTGTCTGAACGGGAACAGGAAATGAAGGGTTCGAAAACCGCGATGTTCCTGGCTTGGGAACGCTTTAAGGCGTCTACCGCGTGGTAGAGTTCGATTTTGGCTTCTTCCACGCTCAAGCCCGCTTCGTTCCGGGCGCAGGACCCAAAAAGAACCACATCCCTCCCGCGGACCGACCTGGCCAGAGAGACTTCCATCTCCCCGTCCGCAAAACGGTCCGTACAGAGCATGTTCACTCCGTTGATGATTTCCGCATAGGAAGCAAAACTTGGAAACTTCGTCAAATGACCGGTTACCAGCGCGGCGTAATCCCGCATGGACCGGGTCGCCGCGACGACAAATTCATTCATGTTTCTCCGGACCCCTGCCTTTACTTTACTACACTTGGCCCGACGCGGAAAGGGGCCTGGGTACGGCCTTCTCAAAAAGGAAAATGTATGATATTTTAAAAAAACCAGGTAAATACTGAAGCATAATATATATGAGAGCCATATAGAGGGGAGAGGAGATTAGTATGGCAAAGGTAACTGAAGAAAAAACCCGGGTAACCCCGGCTTCGGCTGAAGAAAAACAAAAGGCCCTGGAAGCGGCCCGCCTCCAGATTGAAAAACAGTACGGCGCAGGCTCCATCATCAGAATGGGGGATACTACCAACACTACAGGGATCGAAATCGTCCCCTCTGGGGCTATCCTGCTGGACGAAGCCCTGGGTATTGGCGGTTACCCCAGAGGCAGGATCATCGAGATTTTCGGTCCCGAATCCTCCGGAAAGACCACCCTGGCGCTCCACGCTGTTGCTGAGGCCCAAAAGCTGGGAGGTATAGCCGCGTTTGTGGATGCCGAACACGCCCTGGACCCGGTATACGCCAAAAACTTAGGGGTTAACATTGATGATCTCTGGGTATCCCAGCCCGACTCCGGTGAGCAGGCACTTGAAATTACCGAAAGCCTGGTCCGTTCCGGCGCTGTGGACATCATCGTTGTGGACTCCGTAGCGGCCTTGACGCCTCAGGCGGAAATCGACGGGGACATGGGGGACGCGCAGATGGGCCTCCAGGCCAGGCTCATGAGCCAGGCTATGCGGAAGCTCACTGCCATCATCGGCAAGTCCCGGACGCTTCTTATCTTTATCAACCAGATCCGCATGAAAATAGGGGTGATGTTCGGGAACCCCGAAACCACTACAGGCGGCAACGCTCTCAAATTTTACGCTTCCGTGCGCCTTGAGGTCCGCAAAACCGAAACTATCGAAGGCGGGAAGGATGAAAACGCCCTGGGAAACCGGGTACGGGTCAAAGTGGTAAAAAACAAGGTGGCCCCGCCGTTCCGCAAGGCCGAATTGGATATCCTCTTTGGCAAGGGCGTTTCCGCTACCGCCAGCCTTCTTGACGCTGCGGTAAAATATACGATTATCGACAAGAAAGGCGCATGGTACTCGTACGGAGAGGAAAAGGTAGGCCAGGGCCGCGAAGGGGCCAAGGAATACCTGGATCAGCATCCTGAATTTACCAGGGAAGTCGAACAGAAGCTGAGAAGCGTGATATTTCCCGGCAGGGAATTCCCTGTACCGGGCCAAAACGCCGCCAGGACAGCCAAAAACCCGGCTGCCGCCGCGCCTGCTCCTGCCGCGTCCGCTCCTGCTGAGGCTGCCGCGGTTGAGGCTGCGCCGGCTGCTCCTGTTACGGCTGCTGCCGCGGAACCAAAGGAAGCCTCTTCAAAACCCGCCGAAGCGCCGGAGCCTAGAGCCAGGGAGTCGGAAAGAACCGCGTCTGCCGAAGACTCCCAGCCGGCGCACCGGGGGCCGGGAAGGCCCCGGAAAGTTGTCCCTGCAACGGAAGACGAACCGGACGGCCTGTTCTAGCAGCCAATGCTGGTGGTTTTGGGTCTCGGTTCCAACAAAGGGTACAACGGCTTGGATAGTTTTGCCCTGCTGGACAAAGCTGTTTTGCGCCTTGATGCGGTTATTTCCGGGCTGCGAAGGGCTTCGCTCTATGAAACAGAACCTCTGGGCGTAATTGATCAGCCCCGGTTTCTCAACACCGCCGTAGCGGGCTGGTATAACGGAAGCCCCAGGGAGCTCCTTGAAAGCGTCCATAGTATAGAAACGGATTTTGGCAGGGATCGTTCCGGGGAACGGCGCTGGGGGGAACGCTCCCTGGACATCGACATACTGCTCTTTGGGGACCTGGCGGTGTCCGATCCGCCTGATCTTGAACTGCCCCATCCCAGGCTTAGGGAACGCCGTTTCGCCCTGGAACCGCTGCTGGAACTCCTGCCTTGCGCCGCCGAACCGGGAACCGGCAGGCTTTACCGGGAAATATGCGGCGCCCTGCCGGATCAGGGGTCAAGGCGCCTTTGAACCCCTTGCAGCGCCCTGAACGGATCACCATAATACTATTAGATGGAAGCCACCCTTAATAGTACCGGACCAGGAGCTGCCAGCGGCGCTTTGGGCGGGTTCAGAACTTTCAGATTAAATGAATTCGAAGGTCCCTTGGATCTTCTGCTTTTTTTAATCAAGAAAAATGAAGTCAACATCTACGATATTCCCATTGCCCAGATAACCGAACAGTACCTTCAGTATTTGGCTTTCGCTTCTGAACTGGATTTGGAAGAGGTTTCCGAGTTTCACGCCATGGCGGCGACGCTCCTTTTAATTAAGTCCCGTATGCTCCTTCCTGTTGAGGTGGACCTGGACGATGATGATGAGGATCCCAGGCAGGAACTGGTCGAAAAACTCATCGAATACCAGAAGTTCAAGAAGCTTTCGGAACTGATGGAAGAAAAAGAACGGGAAGCCGAATGGGTCATTGAACGGAAAAAACTCCAGCGGGCTCTGCCCTTCGCGGACGAGGATCTCTGGGAAAAGGCCGATGTATGGGTGCTCCTCAAGACCTTTACCAGCCTTATGTCCGCTCTCTCGAAAGAGCGGATCATCGACATGTACGAGGAGGTCTCGGTAAATGAGAAAATCGCCCTTATGACCGAGATCCTGGAAAACCGTGGGGAGTGCAGCTTTACCGATCTGGTGGTCCGCCACGGATCGCTCTTAGATATAGTCTGCGCTTTTCTGGCGGTTCTTGAGGCGGTTAAAATCCGTATGGTGTCGGTTTATCAGAACCGTATGTTCGGGGATATTATTATCCGGTGTTATGACAAGGTGAAGTATGACGGAACTGCAGTTGGAGAAAGAGACAGCGTTGATTGAGGCCATCCTCTACCTGGAATCGGACCCCCTGGATGAGGCGGCTTTTTCCCGCATTTCCGGTCTTCCCAGGGATGCGGTAGACAAGGCCCTGGAAAACCTCAAGGTCCGGTATGGCGCCGAAGATTCCGGCGTAGAGATGGTCAGGATAGGCGGCGGGATCATGCTTTCCCCTAAAAAGGAATACTGGGACAGCCTCAAAGAGCGGTACGGCAAAAAGAACGAAGCCAGGCTTTCGAGGGCGGCAATGGAAACCCTGGCGATTATCGCCTATAACCAGCCCACAACCAGGGCCGAGGTTGAGTCGTTACGGGGGGTTCAGGCGGATACTATGATCCACCTCCTGCTGGAACGGAACCTGATCCGGGAAATGGGCAAAAAAGACGT
>JAITEW010000368.1 GCA_031281855.1 Treponema sp. | reverse complement strand
ATCCTGAAGGTGTACTCGGTAAAGTCGTCCTGGCGGCTCTGGGCGCCAAAGAAGAGGTAGGCCAGCTCTTCCAGTATGGCGCCGTATTCTTCCAGAGCCTGCTGGTAATCCCCCTGCTCTATCCCGGCGATGAAGGCCGGAACGCGGTCCAGGAGGTTCTCCTTGCGGATCTCGTCGGCCTTTTCGACCCAGGTTTTCTGAATAAGAAGATCGAGGTTGTTCTGGAAATGACCCAACAGATTGCCCAGATCGCGGCCCGCAGCGGGGCAGTCAAGGCAGCGGTTGTAATCGGCGCCTATCCCCAGGATTTCAGCAAAGGATTTAACGGCTCCCGGGGATGGTCCTTTCCCGGCAGGATACCCGCCGGGAGGGAAAAGCTTTTCCGCAACAGCGCGGTACTCTTTTGGGATGGTTTTGTTGGCACATTCAGGGCAGCTAAGCATAGTCAAAGGATGCTGATAAAAAAGGAAATAGTCAAGCTTAAGGCTTCTCCGTTTTCGGCCCAGTTTCTCCTGTTATACCTTACGCTCTGTGTTCGGATTTACAGGGAATATCTTCTCGGCCTTTACCTGAGCCCTGACGCAGAGTTCAGCGGCCTTGAAACAGTGCTCCTGGGTCATGGCGTTTTCGGTGCGGTTAAGGCAGTCCAGAATGAGCTGCCCGAAATAGGGATAGCCGGTCTTGCCTGTGGCGTTGATGTAGCGCTCTTCCTTTTTATTGACCAGGAAAAGGTGGTTCCCTCCTGAATCGGGAACTCCCAGGTTCAGATATTTCCGTTGTTCGATATAACCTTCGGTGCCCAGGATGATGGAACGGCCGTCCCCCCAGCCCTGGAGGCCCTCGGGGGTGAACCAGTCCACCCGGAAGTAGCAGGATGAGCCGTTGTCCCCTACCAGCACGGCGTCGCCGAAATCCTCAAGTTCGGGGTATTGGGGATGGTTGTAATTGCCCACCTGGCTGCGGACGACCCTGGCGTCTTTGCAGCCTGCGTAAAAAAGGAACTGTTCGATTTGGTGGCTCCCGATGTCGCAGAGTATGCCGCCGTATTGTTCTTTCTTGTAAAACCAATCGGGCCGGGACTTGGGATCCCCGATGCGGTGGGGGCCGGTTCCCAGGACCTGGATGACCCTGCCTATTGCCCCCTGGGCGATAAGGTCCCCGGCGAGGATGGCGCTTTCCACATGGAGGCGCTCGCTGTAATAGCACATGTATTTCTTTTTTGTTTTCCTGACCATAGCCTTTGCCGCCTTGAGCTGTTCCAGGCTGGTAAGCGGGGCCTTGTCGGTAAAGTAGTCCTTTCCGGCGGCCATGGCCCTGAGCCCCAAGGGGCAGCGTTCGGATGTTACCGCAGCGCCGGCTACGAGCCTCACTTCAGGGTCCGAGAAGACCTCTTCCTCGCTCCGGGCCTTTTTACAGTCCGGGAATTGTTCCAAAAAGGCCTTTACCTTCTTAGGGTCCCTGTCGTAGACCCATTTCAAATGGGCCCCGGCTTCGATAAGGCCGTTGCACATGCCGTAGATGTGGCCGTGATCCAGTGCTATTGCGGCAAAGGCGAATTCCCCTTTTGTCACTACCGGCTTGGGTTTCCCCTTAGGCGCGTAACTCATTCCTTCAGAACGTTTTGCCATAATCCCCTCCTTCAGGGTATTTGAGCCTGTTCCAAAAACTGAAATTTTGGAACAGCCTCATTTATGATGATTTTATAGCTCCAGCAAAAACTCCAAACCCTTGTCGCCGGCGCCCGGCAGCCCTTCGTGGCCGAAGTCAGGATAAAAGAGGACGTTTTTCTTTGAAGTGATTTTATTGTACGCCGCGAACTGCGACGAAGGCGGGCAAATGGTGTCCATAAGCCCGGTAAACATCAACACCTCGGCTTTGATCCGCGGCGCCAGAAACTGCACATCCACATACCCCAGGCGGGTGAAAATCTCGTCTTCCTTTTCGTGCCTGGGATCAAAATGGCGGAAATGATCCTTTAGTTCCTGATACGCGTCCTTGGCCAGATCCAGTTCCCACACACGCTTGTAATCGCAAAGAAAGGGGAAACTGGGACAGGCCCGTTTAATTTCAGGCGACAGGCCCGCGCACGCCAGGGTAAGCCCCCCGCCCTGGGAACCGCCTACAGCGCCCAGACGGTTCTTGTCCGTTTCAGGGAGGCCGGACACCACCCGCACAAGCTGGACGATGTCCAGGAAAATATGGCGGAACAGAAGGTTGTCAGGCTCGTCATCCAGGCCCCGGATAATATGGCCATGAAGGGTGTTGCCCTTAACCCCGCCTGAATCTTCGCTGGAGCCCCCCTGGCCCCGGCAGTCCATAGCGGCAACGATCATGCCCGAAGCGGCATAAGGCAAAAGCCCCATCCAGTCCCCGGCGTCCCCGCTGTACCCGTGAAAGACAAAGACAGCCGGCGCCTTTTTGTCGATTTTTTTCGGCTTTAGGAATTTTGCGTGGATTCTGGCGTTCCGCACGCCTGAATAAAACAGATCAAAACAATCCACCATGGGCGTTTTGAAACCCGAAGGGATGAACTCAGGAGCGGGATCCACGGCTTTCGCTTCGTTAAGGGCCCGCTCCCAATACGCGTCGTAATCGTCCGGCCTGGGATTCCTCCCTTGCCATTTGAATAGTTCAGAAACAGGAAGATCAATCAACATACAGCGCCTCCTTTATGGTATCGACTGAGCTTGTTCCAAAAGCTGAAGTTTTGGAACAGCTTCGAGTGCCTAAAATTTCCGGGACCCGGGCTTTACCGCCGGGATGCCCTGTTTGCAGAGTTCGCACTCCTCCGGGGCCCAGTTCCCTGCTTCCACCCTGCAGGCGGGATAAAACGGCCAGGCCACTTCGACGCCCGGCGCCCGGCGGTCCACTACGCACGCCAGAGCGGCGATAACAGCGCCCTTTTCTTCCAGGACCCGGCCGCTTTCGCCGGAAGATTTTGCCGTAGTAACCACGTCTTCTGCGATAAGGATATGCGCCCCTGGTTCTACCTCAAACCCCCGCCTGAGGGACATCGCCCCTGTATCGTCCCGTTCGGTAAAAAACGCCGGTATCCCCAACTGGCGGCCCAGCTCGTAGGCCACGATGATGCCTCCCATAGCAGGCCCGGCAATGGCGTCAACCCTGAGCTTCCCTGCCCGCATATCGGCCCTGATCCGTTCCGCCACCCCCGCAAGGGCCCGTTCCGCCCGGTCAGGGTACTGCAAAAGCCTGGCGCACTGGAAATAACGGTCCCCATGCCTGCCGGACGACA
>JAITEW010000300.1 GCA_031281855.1 Treponema sp. | reverse complement strand
AAATTCGCCCAATTTGAAGAATTAGCGGCTCACAAGTATTTTAAATGAACATTTTGGACGCCCCGGCGCCGCCCGGCCGTTCTTTCACCTGAAAAGCCGGTCTTTCCGCCACCCTGAAGGGTTCCCGGGGCCGACCCACTGGTTCAGGGCAAAACCCCCTTTCAGGCTTGAGGTGATGAATTTTTTCGCCAGGATTACGGCGTCAGGGACCGAAAGACCCCTGGCAAGACCGGCGGTTATCGCCGCCGATGTGGTACAGCCCGCGCCGTGGGTCCAGGCTGTCCTGATGAGGCTGTCTTTAACAAGCTCGAAGTCTTTCCCGTCGAACAGGAGGTCTGTCGCTTCGGTCCCGCCGGTCAGGCTTGAAAGTTTGGCGCCGCCTTTGATAAAAACATGCCGCGCCCCTTTCCCGCCGATAATCCGGGCGGCTTCCTTCATCTGCTCAATAGACGCTATTTCCTTCAAACCCGAAAGCTGCTCGGCTTCAAAAAGGTTCGGCGTAACAACTTCCGCCAATGGGAGGAGCTTTTCCGCTACTACGGCGTTGAGTTCCGGATTCAGGGCTTCCCCGGCGCCTTTGCAGACCATTACCGGATCGAGGACATACCGTTTGACCTTATAGGCGCTGATATACTCCCTGGCGCGTTCTACGGCGTAAAAGGTGCCGAGCATCCCCGACTTGGCGGCTTCAACGCCGGCGCCTTTAAAAATAGTTTCCAACTGCGCCTGAAGGGCGCTCTCTTCCAATGGGAACACCGCGTGGGCCCAGTTGTTGTCCGGGTCCATAGCGGCGATGACCGTAACCGCAGCCATGCCGAAAAGGCCGTATTCCTCAAAGGTTTTAAGATCCGCTTCCAGCCCCGCGCCGCCTGAGGCGTCTGAACCGGCAATCGTGGCAACTTTGATCATTGGTTTCTCCTGCTCATTGTATTTAATACCTATAAATACTATAGAAATTATAACTATTCGTCAAGATTCAAAATCCCCAAAACCCATCTTGGCTAAAGAACCGGTTTTATCCGACAATAAGGTATGGCTAAAGGGATTATAAAATCCATTATCATACCTGTATACGGCTTTATCCGGGCCGTCGCTATCGGCTCCCTGCTCATCAATATCGTGATGGTCAAAGGAACCGAGAAATACATTTACAGGGATATTGAAGCTATCCCGTCCCGGACCGCGGTGATGGTCCTGGGCTCCCAGATCCGGGGCAGGAGCCTTTCCCCGGTGCTGCGGGACCGGGTTGTAGGAGGCATAGACCTTCTTGATCAGGGCAAGGGCCGCAAGCTGCTGCTTTCAGGGGATCACGGCCAGATTTATTACGACGAAGTGAACGCCATGCGCCTCTACGTACTGGCCAACGCTCCCGGCATCAGGGAAGAGGACATTTTCATGGATCACGCGGGCTTTAGCACCTGGGAATCCATGTACCGCGCCAGAGACGTGTTCGGGGTGAAGGACCTCCTTATTGTTACCCAGGAATTCCACATCAGCCGCGCTGTCGCCATGGCCCGCAGTTTGGGCATTGACGCCGCAGGCTATTCCATAAACCAGGCCAAATTCAGGGGCCCTACCCTGCGGTACTGGGAATTCCGCGAATACTTCGCCAGGGTCAAAGCCTTTCTTTCTATTATTTTCAAACCCAAGCCTCGCTATTTGGGGGACAAGATCCCCATCCAGGGTGACGGGAGAGCCACATGGATCTAGTGAAAATCGCCTAATCGGCGCCTTCAAAGACAGTTCCTGTGTCCCTGCAAAGGCGCTGGACCGCCTGGCGGCCGGTGAGGACCGCTACCGGGAGCCCCCCGGGGGCAAGCATGCGCTGCCCGGCAAAGTAAAGGTTGGAGATGCTCCGGGGTTTACAGGGGTAGCTTCTCATAGGTTCGTTTTTTCCCATAAAGGTCATCCAGGAACCCCGGTAAGCGCCGCAGTAGCGTTCGTAGGTAAGAGGCGTGGCGACATCCCGGACTTCCACGCGGTCCCTGATTTGGGGCACTTCCTCCGCGAGGCGGTCGATGATGATCTCCGCCAGTTCTTCTTTCCTCTGCCGGTACTCCCCTGCTTTAGAGGCGGCCTGCCAGTAATCGTAGGTGTCAGCGGTGATGGAGACCGTAAGGGCGCTGCAGCCGCTCGGGGCGTATCCCTTGTAGGAAGCGTAGTTGTTGAAACCTAAAGACGCGACCGTGAAGCCCGCATAGGTAAAAGGACGCTTCAGGTTGAAGTAAAGATTTTCGGGCAAATGGGAGAGATCCGCCTTGACGCCCAGGGAGATAAAGGTGTTGATCAAAGGGCGGGTACACCGGCGCATGGTTTCCATCCAGGGTTCATGGAGCGCAGGATCAAAGAGGCGGTCTATGGCAGCCAGGGTGTCGGCGCTCACGATGACGGCGTCTGCCGGGATAAACTCCCTGCCGGCGTAAACGCCCTCTGCGGTCTTAAGGGAACCGCGCCTGCCTGCGGCGTCAGCAAGGCGGATTTTTTCGGCTTTGCAGTTATAGCGGATTGTTCCGCCCAGGGACTCAAAACGCCCTGCCATCCTCCGAGCCATGTTGAGGGACCCCCCTTCGGGGTAGCCGCCGTCCCCGGAGGCGAAACAGCCCAGCGTAAAGAGCAGGGAACCGACATTGTAACTCTGCTCCACAACGTTTTCCAAAAGCAGGCGTATGCCCTGGTGCCGGAACCGGGCGGCGTATTCGGCGGCGGTCATTCTGTTGAGCCTGGGCATCCGGAGCAAGGCAGGGAGCATCCCCAGGAGCAGGGCCAGGGGAAAGGGCCGCTTATGGGCCAGTTTGAGGCCCCGAGGGTCCATCACCGGGACAGTAGTAACGCTGAACCGTTTTATGTCCCTGTACAGGGAAAGAATTTCTTTTTTGTCCTCAGGCGAGATTGAGAGAAAATGTTCTTTTAGTTTTTCGCTGTCCCTGTAGAAGCAGGCCGTTTCCCCGCCGCTTTCAACGCTGAGGAAAGGGTCCTTGACATAGACCGGTACTGTTTCGTTCAGGGCGCCGGTTTCCTTCCAGATACGGTGCAGCGGCGTCTTTGGGGAAGAACCGGTCAGCCAGTGCATACCGCCTTCAAAAAGATAACCCCCACGGCGCCAGCTCGTGCAGAAGCCTCCGGGGCCGCTGTGGGCCTCCAGTATCATCGCCTTAAACCCGCTCCGCAAAGCGTAGATCCCTGCGGTTAACCCGGCTACGCCGGCGCCTATGATGACTACCTGTTTCATCGTTACTTTTTCTTCCCCGCCTTTCTCTGACGCTGGACTTCGTACAATACGATACCTGCGGCTACTGAAACATTGAGGGAATCCACGCGGCCCAGGGACGGGACGGCGATCATGCCGTCGCAGCTTTCCTTGAGGAGCCTGGAGATGCCGGTCCCTTCGCCGCCCAGGATAAGAGCCGTGCGGCCCCGGAGGTCCTTTTCCCAAATCGCCTCGCCTTCCATATCGGCGCCGTAGATCCAGAAACCCGCGTTTTTAAGATCCTCTACCGCCCGGACCAGGTTGGCGGTCTCCGCTGCGGGAACCCAGGCGCTGGCGCCTGCTGAGGTTTTGGCGATGACATCCGCGTATTTGGCAGTACGGCGGTTCCGGGTAATGACGATGTCCGCGCCGAACTGATCGCAGGAACGGAGTATAGCCCCGTAGTTGTGCGGGTCCGTGATCTCGTCCAGTACCACTGCAAGGACATCCTTGCGGTCCCCAAGGGCGGCGAAAAATTCTTCCAGACTAATATCCCCCCCTGACGAAGGCTCGTCAGCTTCCAGGAGTATACCCCGGTGATCCGGGGACAGGCGGTCAAGATCCGCAGTCCCTGTACGGTTAACCCGTATTTTCCGCTCATTAGCCAAAACCATGAGCTCCCGCGCCCGGGGTCCCGGCTTTGCGACCAGAAGCGGACCGCAGGGGCGGCCTGATTTTATCCGCTCTTCAATGGCGTGAAAGCCCGAAAGGTATATCATTAAGACATACTACCCTACCGGGCCGGATAATGGCAACACGCAAGAAACGCCAGGCTGCCGTTCAACCAATAAACGGCAGCCTTCTCTTTCAACACCGCCCCTATCTCGAAGCCTAAATTTTTACTATCTTCTGTTCGTTGTGGGAGATGTAGGCGTTCTCCAGCAGT
>JAITEW010000260.1 GCA_031281855.1 Treponema sp. | reverse complement strand
TCAAGCCTCAACATCCCCGCGGTGGGCCTCCTCTACCGCTTGGGGGTGCGGAACTACGCCGAAAAGCTCCTGTCCCTGGGCTTCGATTCCCTGGCCGCGGTCTCCCCCACGGAGCCGGGCAACGCCGCGGAGCAAGCCGGCCTGGGCCTTGCCCTGGGCAACGCCCCGGTAAGCCTCGCCGAACTGGCCCGGGCCTTCAGCGTTTTCCCCCGGGACGGCCTTCTCATCCCCCTGGCCTGGGAAGCGGCAGGCGGAGGGGGACAGACCCCGCAGGAGGGACAGAGCCCGCCCGGCGAGCGGGTCTTCAGCGCCGACACCGCCCGGCTCATCTGTTCGTTCCTGTCGGATCCCGGCGCCCGGACCCTGGCCTTTGGCTCGGCGCGGAATCTCCGGGCCCCCTTCCCGGCGATATTCAAGACCGGCACCGCCAACCAGTACCAGAGCATTGTGGCCCTGGGAGCGACCCCCCGGTACAGCGCTGCGGCCTGGATGGGCAACTTTACCGGGGAGACGGTGATCGGCAAGACCGGCAGCTCCCTCCCCGCCGCCATAGTCCGGGACACCCTGGTCTTCCTCCAGGGAAACCGGGGCCCGGACTTCCCCAAGCCGGAACGCTTTTCCCTCAGGCGGATCTGCGCCCTCTCCGGCATGGCCGCCACGCCCTTCTGCCCCGCCGTGGTGGACGAATACGCCGCCGCCGAGCCCCTCCCCTGTGCCTGGCACCACGGCTCCACCGTGACCTACCCCGCGGAGTACCAGGCCTGGTTTGCCGCCACTTCCCGGCAGGGGGAACTGGACTACCACTCCCGGCCCCTGGAGGTCCTGCAGCCCCGGGAGGGCTTTGTGTTTTTCAGAAGCCCCGGCATAGGCAGGGACGAAATCCCCGTGGAGGCGATAGGCGGCGCCGTGGACGAGCTTGAGGTCAGCTACGACGGCGAGACCTTCACCACGGGCAGGCCCTTTGTGTTCTACCTCCCCTCCCTGCCCGGCCCCCACATCCTGCGGCTGCGAAACGGCGAGGAGGAAGCGGAGATCCGTTTTTCGGTGCAGTAGCAGGCAGCAAAGAGCAAACAGCGTAGTTCGGAAATTTACCGTTCGAAAATTTATCGCAAAGTCGAAGAAGTCGAAAAAGTAAAAGAAGGAAAGGGAAATTAGCGCTTCATGTCTTCTTCGACTTTTTTGACTTCGCGGTTATTTTTTGTGCGGCCGCTTATATCCAGGGGAAATCAGTTTTAATAACGCCGCAAATATCGCCAGTATCGGCAGTTCAAGCAGCGGCCCTATCACCAATACCAGCGATATTACAGGCCGCAATGGAAATGTTATTGTCGCTATGGCCAGCGAAATAGGCGAATTCCTTGCCGATGTGGTAAAGACAAGGGGTATGATATTTTCAAAAGGCAGTTTTAACGCTTTTCCTGCGCATAAGGAAAGAAAAAAGATAACCGCAAAGAACAACAATGATGCCGGCAACAGTTTTATAAACAATATGCTATTCCCAAGCAACAATGCCCCCTGGGAGGCAAACATTGAAATTATGGCAAGGCAGAGCAGTATAAACTGTATGTCATCGGATTTTTTGGTTATTGTTTCAAGGGCAGAGCCCAGGCCAATTCTTTTCGCCGCCAGTTTTACGGCATTGGCGGCCACAAGGGGCGTGATCAAAACAAGGGCGATGCTGTTCATAATTGTGTCAAACCCAAACGAAACCTCCGTTCCCATGAACAGCAATAGATACACGGGCAATAGCACAATTTGCAAAATCAGGTTCAAAGGCAAGATAGAAGCGCCAAGAGAAACATTGCCCCCGGCAACGCCGGTAAAAACCAAATACCAATCCGTGCAGGGCGTAACCATCAGCATTATAAACCCTATCTGCAAATCAATCTGGGCGGAAAGGAATAATTTTGACAATGCAAGTGAAAATACCGGCGTAAAAACAAAATTAATTATCAAGGCAGAAACAGAAAACCGTGGATCAGAAAAGGATTTTAAAATTTCCGTTATTTTAACGTTCAGAAAAACAAAGAAAAGCATACAGGTTAGAAATATTCCAATAAAGTTTCCAGCGTAGCGCTCCGAAAGGGGAATCAATTTCCCCAGAGCTATCCCGGTCAAAGCTGAAACAATAATGAAAAGCGGCTGTAATTTTGTCACAATGCTCATATGGTGGGGATAGTATATATTTCTGGAATACTTGTCAATCCCGCCGGGCTTTCTTCACGCTATTCCGGGACATCGGCCATAACGAGCCCCTATCAAAGAGTATATCTGTCTTTTTTACCGACAAAATAGCAGTCGTCGTTTCCGTACTAAAAATAGTATTAGGCGAGGTAACGGGTGTATCATTGTACTGAACGGATACAAAATCATCCGCATCCATGTCTGGAGGGACGAACTCAGGAAGCCCTTGGGTTTCAGGACAAATCCCTTGGACCCTCCATCAACAGAGACATAAAATTGGTGATGATAGCGCGCCCTTCCGTTCAGTATAATTTGGAAAAATATATACACAATTTTAATGACGGTCATTTTATCTATCCCATGTGGGCGGGGTATAAAAATCAGCCGGGCAAAACAAAAGATTTCCTTGACTTCATCACAAGCAAAGGAATGCCCATAACGGACATTCATACTTCCGGCCATGCCGATCTAGCCGGGCTGAGACGCATGGTAGAAGCGACTGCGCCGAAAAACCTGGTTCCAATCCATACCTTTGGAGGCGACGAATATGTAAAACTATTCCCTGAAACAAATGTAGTCCGGGCTAGGGATGGAGAAGAAATACGGAAGGCATAGTTTTGCTCATGGGCAAAATACTTCAAATTCCGAATCGCCATAAAAGATAACGCCCTGAGTTGGACATACTCGCCTTCCCTTTGCCAGAATGACAGTAGAAAGTCGATAAACAAGGTATCTTGCTTGAGGGGTGACTTGGGAATGGTTTTGGGATCTCAAGGACTTTCCTGACGGCTTTCCGTTCATCGGAGGTTTCGGTTGAACGGGTGGCGATAACGGTTCCTTCTTCGTCAAGGAAACGGACATAAAAAAGCTCCCGGTTCCCAAGGCGACGCTTGAAAAGACGGAAGCTTTCTTCACTTTTTGGCCTGGGCATAG
>JAITEW010000123.1 GCA_031281855.1 Treponema sp. | reverse complement strand
TGCTGGTTTTGGCGCTGGCTTCCGCCTGCCGGGGTGGGTCCGGCAAGCTTCACTCAGGGTATTATATGGCAGAGGCCAAAGAGTTTGATTCCTATGGGTGGAAAGAATACGTTTCCATTTTTATTAACAATAATGAAATTGTCACTGTTGAATACAACGCCAAAAACACCGCGGGTTTTATCAAATCCTGGGATATGGATTATATGCGTACTATGAACAGCGTTTCCGGTACGTATCCCAATGAATACACCCGGATCTACGCCGGCGCCCTCCTGGAAAGCCAGGACCCGGATCGCGTTGATGCCATCAGCGGCGCTACCAACTCTTACCGTTCCTTTATACTTCTGGCGCAGGCCGCTATTGTCCAGGCCAGAGCAGGGGACAAAAGCGTGAGCTTTATTGATATCCCTGAGCCTAAAGAGTAATCGCATGGCGGATTCGGTAAAAGAAAAAAGCCTGGCTTCCAGAATACTCATGATCACGATTTTGACCGCAGCCCTTCTGACCGGAGGGCTTGTGGCGTTTATGACGTTTTTCATGAACACCCTCACTGACAGCATACTGATCTACATGATGCAGACTGCCGCCAAAACAGCGGCCCAGGATTTGGAGGGAAATCTCCATCTTCTGGCAGACCGTTTTTTCCTTATCCGGGATAACCCGGTCCTTGCCAGACCGGACGCTTCTGCGCCGGAAAAGCAGGCTGTCCTTGACCGCATCACATCGGGAATAGAATTTGTGTGGCTTGGGCTTTACCGTACCGACGGCCTCCTTGAGGCAGGGGACGAAGAATGCCCTGCTGATATTTCGGGCCGCGAGGTTTTCAGGATGGTCCGGGATACCGGCAGCCTTTTTATAGAAGATACCTATGTCGCCGCGTTGGTTCCCCAGATAGTTATGGGAATTCCCGTAACCGGAGAAACCGGGTCCGGCGCGGCGTATTATCTCGTAGGGAGTTACCGCTACAACATCCTGGGTGATGTTCTGGGCAATATCAACATCGGCTCCGGGGGAAGCGCGTTCATCATCAACCAGAACGGAAAGTTCATGGCCCACAAGAATTTGAACAAAGTCCTTGAACAGGAAACAGTGAGGGCCGGAACGAATTCCGATGTGGTTCTCCTGATGGAACAGGGGCAAACCGGGGCGGCGAAGATCCGGGGCCCAGGGGGAACCGTTTTCATGAGCTACGCCCCTATCAGGGGAACCCGCTGGTCCCTGGGCATTGAGGCCCCCCGGACAGACTTTACCGGCCCCTTGAGGGAAGCGGTCCTTATCAGCGTTCTGATTCTTGTATTCGGCCTCCTGGTCTTTGCGGCCGTTTACAGCATGCTCTTCAAACGGCTGCTTATCGATCCCCTTTGGATGATCACCGGAACGGCGCTCAAGCTTTCAAAGGGTGAATTTGAAACCAGCGAACTTGGGGGCATCAGGAACCGGAACGATGAAATAGGCCGGCTGAGCAGAACCTTCATTACTATGTCCGATACAATCAGAAACGTCATCGGGAATATCCGGGGCCTGACCAACTCCGCCCTGGCGGGATTCATGGAGGAACGGGCGGATCTCAGCGCCTATCATGGGGATTACAACCTGATACTGTCAGGGATCAATGCCACCCTGGATGTTATTTGTTCCCATTTTAACGCCATGCCCAACGCGCTTGCTTTTTTTGACGGCAGCCGGAAGATGATCTATTTTAACCGGGCTATGGGGGATATTCTCGTCCGCCATTCACTGCCGGAAGAAAACGCGGATCTCATTTCCCTGTTTCTTGATTCAAAGGCCGCAGAAGAACTCTTTAGCCCTGCAGGTGAAAACGGCGCCGCTACTAACGCCGGTGTGAGCCTTTCCCGCAACGGTGAGGAGTACAACTACGCCCTGACTTTCAGGCGCATCTCAGGGGGCCCTTGCCGGGAAGACGGGCCGGTGGAGCCAGGGCCGGTCTGCGTCATGATGATTATAAGCGATGTTACCCAGTTGACCCAGGCCCGGCTTGAAGCCGAAGCCGCCAGTTCCGCTAAGACCAACTTCCTGGCCAACATGAGCCACGAGATGCGGACGCCCCTGAACGCCATTATCGGCATGACCGCGCTCGCAAAGGCCTCAAACGAGCTGGAACGAAAGGACTACTGCCTGGACAGAATCGGGACCGCTTCGACCCAGCTCCTGGGGGTCATCAACGATGTGCTGGATATGTCCAAAATCGAGGCGAACAAACTAGAGCTTACTACCGGGGAATTCAATTTTGAAAAGTCCGTCCGTATGGTCGAGAATATCATGAGCATCAGGGCTGACGAAAAGAAACAGTTCTTCGAGGTCCGGGTGGACGATAAGATCCCCAGCCTCCTTATAGGGGACGAACAGCACGTAGTCCAGGTGATAACCAACCTCCTTTCCAATGCCATGAAGTTCACCCCGGAAGGCGGGAGCATCGGCCTCGTGGCGTTTCCGGTAAAAGAGGAAAACGGGATCTGCACCATCCAGGTCGAAGTGGCCGACACGGGGATTGGCATCAGTCCCGAACAGCAGGCCAGGCTGTTTAGTTCCTTCCAGCAGGCGGACTCGAAGATCTCCCGCCGTTTCGGCGGCGCCGGCCTGGGGCTGGCTATATCGAAACGCCTTGTAGAAATGATGGGAGGATCCATCTGGGTAAAATCCAAACCCGGAGAAGGCGCGGTTTTTGCCTTTACCTTCCAGGCCAAACGGGTGGAAGAAAGCGCAGGGGAAGAAAACCAGGATACTACGGAATTAGAAGGCTGCTTTAAGGGGCGATGCGTTCTCCTTGCGGAAGATGTGGAAATCAACAGGGAAATTGTTATCTCGTTACTGGAAGATACGGGTCTTGAAATCGACTGCGCCGAAAACGGCATAGAGGCGCTTGAAAAATTCCGCGCCAATCCGGATCGCTATGATCTGATTTTCATGGATATCCACATGCCGGAAATGGACGGTTATGAAACCACCCGCCGCATCCGCGCCTTTGAGCGCGAGTCCTCGATGAGAGCAGTGGGAGCGGGGGGAGCAGGGCCGAAGAAACCGGTTCCGATAGTGGCCATGACCGCCAATGTGTTCCGGCAGGATGTGGAAAAATGCCTGGAAGCGGGAATGAATGACCATATCGGCAAGCCCATAGATTTTAACGACGTTATCGCCAGGCTCAGGAAGTACCTTCCTGAAAACAAGGACAGCCTCTAAGATCCGGCGCTTTCATTTTCAGGAATGTATTTTCGCAGTTTTTGAAGCACCTCGCCGATGTTCAGGGGTTTTCCTACGTGATCGTTCATGCCGCTCGCAAGGCATCTTTCAATATCTTCCCTAAAGACGTTTGCGGTCATTGCGATAATCGGAACCTCTTTTTTGGGAATCTTCAGTGTCAGATTTCTTTCGCGTTCGAATTCACGGATCAAACGGGTAGCCTGGTAGCCGTCCATTTCGGGCATGTGGATATCCATAAAAACGATCCCGTATTTATCCGGGTTTTCGGTAAACATCTTTACCGCCTGGGCCCCGTTTTCGGCGCAGTCTATAACGATGCGGTTGGGCTCCAGCAGGGAAATGACGATTTCCCGGTTTATCTCCACATCCTCGGCCAGGAGCATGGTAGTGCCAAAAAAGTCGTTGATTTCTTCGGCCTGTTTTTCTTCCAGGGACAGGGAGTCTGCGGCGGCTTCCTCAAGCGCCGCTTCCCTGAGGCGGACGGTAAAAATAAAAGAAGCGCCTTTAT
>JAITEW010000096.1 GCA_031281855.1 Treponema sp. | reverse complement strand
CGGTTTTCATCTTTAAGGGGCATAATGTCCGCGATAGTCCCAAGGCACGCAAGCTGGAGATCCGTGTTGTCCGCTTCGGTAAAGCTCTCTTCGCGCTTCCGGACAAAAGAGGTAAAGAGATTGACGAACACGTCCAGTTCCCCGGTTTCGCTGCCTGAATATTTGGCAATTTTTGAGAGTTCCTTGATCCTCAGAAGGCTCTTGCCTGCTGTCTGGGGGATGAGCTTCCCGATTTCGGGGGCTATGTCCAGCATGCCGATTTCAACGCCGCCGCCGAAGATCTTCGCGAGGATCTTTTTTTGCAGCCCGGCGTCCCAGACGAGGATCTGCTGGCCTTCGAGGAAAGCGGGGAGCCTGGTACCGCTTATGCCCACCATGCCGGGTACCACTGTTTCAGTAAGCGAGCCGGTTACCGCCATGTTCCGCAGTTTGGCGATTTCGATGATCCAGGCGTCGTTGACCGGCCTGGTGTTGAGAAGGCACACCGGCTGGCCGTAGAGTTCGCTCTTCAAGGCGAAACGCAGGGCCGATACCAGCTTGTAAGCGACCCCGCAGCCTGCAAGGTGCTGAAAAGGATAAGCCGTACCCGGGAGCTTGGGATTTACGATGCACAGGGCCTCGGGGAGTTCGTCCTGGGGGTTGTGGTGATCCGTTACGATGACATCTACTGAAAGCTCGTTTGCCCGCTGTATTTCCGCTATATTCGAGATGCCGCAGTCCACAGTGATAATGAGTGTCCCGTAGGCTGCGGCGAATTCCTCAACAGCCTCACGCGAGAGGCCGTAACGGTCGTCGCCGGTAGGAATACGCCAGGTTACGTCCATGCCCAGGCCGCCCAGGTACCCTGCCAGCATGGCCGTCCCGGTAATGCCGTCCACATCCCGGTCCCCAAAGACCAGGACTTTTTCCTCTTCTTCTTTAGCGGCTATGATCCGGTCTACCGCGTCTTCCATACCAGGAAGCTCAAAAGGGTTCCTGAGATAACGGGGATCTTCTTCAAGAACATAACGGATCTCCTCGGCTCCGGTAATCCCCCGGCGGATCAGAATTGAAGATGTAAGGAAATCGCAGCCGTATTTCGCGGCTGTCTCTTTGACCAGTTCCGGGGAAATATCTTTCTTATCCCATTTCATGTACAATCAGGTTCCTTCTATAAATATCAACTAATGCTTTTCAGAATAAGCTTCCGCAGTTTGGGGGCGGCGTCCGAATACTCCACCGCATCGGCCAGCCGGGGCAGCGCGGCGGCCAGGCCCTTTTCATCAGCAGCCCAGACACTCATCACCGGATCGCCGGCCTTTACCGCGCCGCCCCTTTTGGCGTGGAACTGAACCCCTGCGGTAGGGCAGACCTTGTCCTCCGTGCGGTTGCGGCCTACTCCGAGATCTACCGAAGCGCGGCCGACCTTCCAGGCGTCGATGCGGGAAATATAGCCGTTCCTGGGGGCCTTTACTCTGGCTGTTACCGGGGAACGGTAGTTCCCTCTGAGTTCCAGGAGCCGCTGCGGATCCCCTCCCTGGCTTTTCACGTTTTGTAAAAAAAGTTCCCTCGGCTTTCCGCCTGCCAGGGTCTTTTCGCACAAAGCGCGGCCCGCGGCGGCGTCAGGGGCCTTGCCCCCAAGGACCGCCATACGGGCCCCAAGCTCCAGGGTCACTTCCATCAGATCCGCAGGGCCTTTTCCTTCAAGGCAGTCCAGGCTTTCTTCAACTTCCAGAAAATTCCCCACCATGTTTCCCAGCGGCTCGTCCATGTCCGTAAGAAGCGCCGCTGTGTTAAGGCCCAGGGCCGCTCCGGTATCCACCAGGGACAGGGCGAGTTTTTCGCCTTCAGCGGCTTCCTTCATAAAAGCGCCGGAACCGTACTTCACATCCAGCACCAGAGCTTCAGCTCCTTCCGCCGCTTTTTTGGAAAGTATGCTGGCAGTGATGAGCGGGATGGACTCCACAGTCCCGGTTACGTCCCGCAGCGCGTAGAGCAGCCTGTCCGCGGGAACTATGTCCTTAGTCTGCCCTGTCATAGCGAAACCGTCTGCGGCGATGATCCTCCTGAATTCCTCAACAGAAAGATTGGTCCTGTAACCAGGTATGGCTTCCAGCTTGTCCAGTGTTCCACCGGTGTGGCCCAGCGCCCGGCCCGACATCATAGGGTCCCGTATGCCCATAGCCGCCGCCAGCGGCGCAAGGACAAGGCTCGTTTTGTCCCCTACGCCCCCGGTAGAGTGTTTGTCCACAAAGGGGCCTTCAATGCCGGACAGATCGATAACCGTTCCGGATTTGAGCATCACTTTTGTAAGCGCCGCTGTTTCCCCGGGGGTCATGCCCCGGAAGAAAACCGCCATGGCCCAGGCAGAGACCTGGTAGTCAGGGATCTCCCCTGCTGTATACCCGTTTATAAGGAATTGCAGTTCTTCAGGGGAGAGTTCTTTTCCTGCCCGTTTATTCATGATAATATCAACAGCGCGCATTTTGTTTCCTTAAATCTAAGGAAGCTGTTCCAAAAACTGAAGTTTTGAAACAGCTTCAACTGTCAAAAACATTGTCCCATGTAGGGAGCCGTTTCCCCAGGGCCTCAGTCAGAACCGCCGCAGCCAGGGCCCCGGCTTGTACCAGAGACGCCCGGTCAAGGCTGATCCGCTCCAGGCCGGCCGGGTCCAGGTTCTGAACATGGCCGAGCCAGAGCCGCGCCCCCGGGCCTACGGCAAAACCCGCCCCTTTGGCGCATGAAGGGCAGTACAGGTTCCCATCCTGCCCATTGTACCATAGTACCCCATCCCGCGGGGCTTCACAAGCGCAGGAAGCGCAGACCCCAAGGTCCGGCCTGATTCCCAGCACGTCTGCCCAGTTCCAGAGGAAGTGAACCAGCGTCCTTGGGCAGGTTTTTTCGTCTCCTTTTTCCAGTGCGTCCAGGGTCTTCCCGGCCAGATCCAGCGCGCGGCTCCAGTTTCCGCCTCCGCCGTGGGAGGCCAGCACCGTTTCAGCCACTGCGTCCGCAGCCATGGTCCGTTCGTAAAGCTCCCTGAGCCCTGGCCGCCAGTTCTTTACGTCAAAATCGCTGACCTTCCGGGAATCCCGCAGGGGATTGTGGTAAATCCAGAGAGTCCCCTGGTTGAACGGCGCCGCGTAGGCCCTGAGCTTGCTCTTAGGCCCTCCGAACACCGTGGCCCTTATCACCCCTTCTTCGGCAGTGAGGAACCACGCGTCGCGGTTGGCTTCGCCCGAGGGCTTTACACGGAGTACCAGGGCGGCGTAAACGGCGTTTCGGGACATGCCGGGAGTATAGCACAAAAGGGGAACCCGGGTCTTTAGGAAGAGCAGGAAAGGCAAGATAAACGCATAGAAAAAGGAGTAAAGCCGAAGGGAGAAAGTGTCGATAAAGGCGGATTGGAGGGGACTATGACAAATCAACCAATACCGCCTTTAATCGACTTTTTTAAGCATATCAAAGATCCA
>JAITEW010000085.1 GCA_031281855.1 Treponema sp. | reverse complement strand
CACGCGATGAAATGTACAAAGAAATATCTCCCCTTAGTGGGATTTTAGGAGGCAGAAGTGGCGCGTATGACCGAAGAAGAAGCTTGGGCATTGGACGATGAGGTAACCCGTAATCCGCCCAATGCGGCGGGTAAACCGGGCGGTTTTTTTACTGATCGCCGCGACCGCATGGTAATTCTGGATCAATTCTCTGCGGGATACATTAAATCCGCCGCCGAATCCGAACATAAAACCCCAACAGAAATTATCGGCGAGCTTATCCGGGAAAAAATAGCGGGTCCCTCTGCTTAGATTAGGAGCGCAGGGGTGACAGTCACAACATCATAAACTTAAGCCTCAAAATGAAGGGTTTAGGTTGTATTTGTATTTGTTAAAATACCTTCATTTGCGTGAAATGCGTGAAGTACTTTTGGAAAAGTATACCATGCGCCGCCTCGGAAGCTACTATGTTACGAGCGTTTATTTCGCCCGGGATTCCCTTCCCTCCGGCCTCTTCGGCCCGGTAAGAATACTCGTCTAGCAGGGCTTTGCGCTCATTGATTCCTGCCGTATAGTTAACTATGCCTTTCAACAAAAAACCTGCGGAAGTCGCGGGCAGGGTAAACCGCGTCCTTGAACGCCTTATGCCTATCCTTACCCCTGGGGGCTTGGTTTTGGGGGTGCTGCTTGCCCCGTTTTTTCTGAAATTCCGGCCTTTCATCCCCCTGATCTTCGGTATAATGACCCTTTCAGGGGCCCTGGCCCTCAAGGTCCGGGATCTGGGGCTGGCTGTGAGCCGCCCTTTGCCTGTCATTTTCTTTTTGATTTCCGCAAGGATCATAAACCCCCTGTTGGTGCTGTTCCTGAGCAGCCTGGTATTCGGCAATGACGCCGATACCATTTCCGGGTATGTGCTGATCTACGCGGTTCCTACGGCGGTAAGCGGTTTTATCTGGGTTTCCGTTTTCCGGGGCGACCTTGCCCTTACGCTGGCGCTTATCCTCCTGGATACCATCCTCGCGCCGGTAGTGGTGCCAGGCACTGTCCGGATTCTGCTGGGAACCCGGGTGGTCCTGGATATGGGCGGCATGGCCCTCTCTCTTATATACATGGTAGTGATCCCAACGGTTATCGGAGTGGCGCTGAACGAAATTACCCGGGGCAAAGCGCCCCGGATCGCCGGCCCCTTCCTCACCCCTCTGGCGAAGCTGTGCATGATCCTGGTAGTCTCGGCTAATTCCGCGGCAGTAGCTTCTCAGATCGACTTTGCAAATCCCAGGTTCTGGCTTGTCGGCGCGGTTTGTGTGCTTCTGTCCGCTTCGGGCTTTATGATCGGGAAGATCGCCGGCTTTCTGGGGAGGTTTAACCGGGACAAACAGGTGTCCCTCTTTTTCGCCGTAGGGCTCCACAATACCAGCGCCGCCATGACATTGGGAATAGAATTTTTTCCCGGCCCTGCTGCCCTTCCTTCGGTTCTGGGGATCATGTTCCAGCAGAGCATCTGCGCGATTATGGGACAGGTGATGCTAAAAGAGGCGAAGGGGAAATGAAGCGGCTTTCGCTGCTTATAAAACCGGCGTCGTCTCTCTGCAATATGCGCTGCAGTTATTGTTTTTATCATGATATAGGCGGACACCGCCGGACCCGATCCTATGGAATTATGAAAAATGAAACCATGATCCGTATTATTGATTCCGTATTTGCGGATCTTGATGACAGAGACGATCTTACCGTTGCTTTTCAGGGAGGGGAGCCGACCCTGGCGGGCCTTAACTGGTTTGAAGATTTTGTTTCCTATACAGCTTCCTTAACGCGGAAGGTAAAAATACAGTATGCCCTTCAGACTAACGGCCTTCTCCTTGATGACCTCTGGGCGGAATTCCTGGTGAAGCATCATTTTCTTGTGGGCCTTTCCATTGACGCTAACGCCAAAGTTCATGATAAAAACCGTTCCGGTCCAGACGGCGAAGGGACTTTCCAAGCCTGCCTCAAAAGCAAGGCCCTGCTGGAAAAGCACGGCGTTGAATACAACATACTTTGCGTCCTTACTAACGAACTGGGCGGCATGCCCGGCAAGGTGTGGAACTTTATTCTTAACGAGAAAATCCGGTACATCCAGTTTATTCCCTGCCTTGGGGGGCTGGATGAAAACGAAGAACCCCCCTTCGCGCTCAGGCCCGCCAGGTTTGCGAATTTTTATATCCGGCTTTATTCGCTCTGGGTAAAAGAACTGGAAAAAGGGTCGTACATCAGCGTAAAGTTTTTTGACGACACTGCGAATTATTTTTTCAGAAATCTTCCCAGCGCCTGCGGAATTGACGGCGTCTGCCGCAGCCAATACGTAGTGGAATCAGACGGAAGCGTATACCCATGCGACTTTTTTGTACTTGACAGGTATAACAGCGGGAACCTGGCGGAAAAAACCCCGCAGGAGCTTTTTTATTCCGAAAAAATGCAGGCTTTTATCAGCGAAGAACAGGAACTGCCGGGGATCTGCCTTTCCTGCCCTTACCGGGATCGCTGCGGCGGCGGATGCAAGCGGATGCGGAATGCCGTGTATTACGGTTCAGGCGCTTCATTCTGCGGATACAAAAAATTTCTTGATACCTGTCTTGAGTCCCTGGAATATACGGTTAAAAAACATTTTCCCTAACCCGCTTTTTCGGAACAACCCCAAAAGACAGTTACAGCAGCCTGTAGGGGTTTTCCAGATACTCCTTAATGCGGACCAGGAACTGAGCCGCCGGCGCGCCGTCTATTATCCGGTGATCATAGGTCAGGGTCAGTTTCATGACAGGGTGAATTTCCACATTGCCATTTACCGCTATGGGGGTTTCTTCGATTTTCCCGGCCGCGAGGATGCCCGCCTCAGGGGGATTGATGATGGCCGCGAATTCTTCAAGACCGTACATGCCAAGGTTGGAAATGGTAAAACTGCCTCCGGTATAATCATCAGGCTGCAGGGCGTTATTCCGGGCCTTTTCCGCCAGAGCCTTTATCTCAGAGGCCAGTTCCGCCAGGGTAAGGCGCTGGGCGTCATGCACCACTGGCACGATAAGGCCGCCGCTCATTGCGACCGCTATCCCTAAGTTGACAAAATCTTTTTGCCAGATTCCTTCGGCCGTCAACTCAGCGTTGATCTCAGGGAAATCCTTCAAGGCCCGGACAGAGGCAAAGGCGATAAGGTCATTGTACCCTACGGTTTTATCAAGGCTCTGCCTGAGCCTGACCGCTTCGTCCATGCGTACGCTGACGCGGTGAAAGGTCTGGGCGTTTTCATTCTGGCTCTGCTTCATCCGTTCGGCGATAATCTTCCTCATGCCCCGCATGGGTACGATGCGCCTCTCGCCGGCAGGGCTTTTTGCCTTGATGCTGTTAACCACATCGGAACGGGTAATTTTCCCCCTGGAACCCGAGCCTTGTATATCCGCAAGATCAAGCCCCGATTGCAGGGCTATCTTTTTTGCGAGAGGCGTTGCAGCGGGTTTTTCCGGGCCAGACGCTGCTGAATCCTTCCGGGCGCTTCCGGATTGGGCTGCGGCGATAATATCCCGTTCAACGATCATGCTGCCCTGGCCGGAACCGTGTACGGCCAGGTAATCAACGCCCAGTTCTTCGGCCCGCATTTTGGCCCTTGGGGAAATAAACACCCGCCCGGGAACCCCTGTTAAGGCCGAAATATCCTCGCCAGGTTCTCCTGCAATCGCGACGATCCCTGTTACCGGAACCACGTCCCCTTCTTTTGCCAGTATTTTTAGAAGAGTGCCGGACACCAGGGCGTCTATCGTTATGGTTACTTTATCAGTTTCTATGATAAAAAGGGGTTCGCCCTCAACGATCCTGCCCCCTTCGGGAACGAGCCATTCAACAATGGTTCCTTCCGTCATTTGCAGGCCCTGTTTGGGCATAATGATCTTTTCGGCCATACCGCTTCCTCACTAACCGAGTTTTGAAAAAGGCTCTATATGCAGCGTGGATTTTACCGCCGCTATAATATCATCAACCTGGGGAACCACGGCGTTTTCAAGACCCAGGTTAAAGGGAAGGGTGCACATCTTTGCGCCAACCCTGACAGGCGGGGCGTCCAAATAGGCAAAGGCCTTTTCCGTAACCTGAGCCGCGATTTCAGTGCCGAACCCCATGGTCCTGTGGGCCTCGTGAACCGTTACGAGGCGGCCGGTTTTTTTCACCGAATTGACGATAGTGTCTATGTCCAGAGGCACCAGGGTACGGGGATCGATCACCTCAGCCGATATTCCTTCTTTCGCGAGACGTTCAGCGGCTTCCAGGGATCTCTCCCGGTAAAGAAAAGTTCCGACAATGGTTACATCCTTTCCTTCCCTGGCGATACTGCATTCGCCGAAAGGGACGGAAAATTCAGGATCATCCGGCACCTCGCCCTTGAGGCTGTAAAGGGCCTTATGCTCAATAAACACCACAGGATTATCGTCCCTGATAGCGGTGCGCAGCAATCCCGCGGCGTCAGCAGGCGTTGAGGGGCACACGACTTTAAGGCCCGGTATGTTCATCAGCAGGGCTTCTACCGACTGGGAGTGCTGTCCCGCGTTGCCCCTGCCGATTCCCTGCTGCCCCCTGACTACCAGGGGAACCTTTACCTTGCCGCCGAACATGTAACGGATTTTCGCGGCCTGGTTCAGTATCTGATCCATAGCCAGATAGAGGAAATCCATGTACATCAGTTCCACGACAGGCCGCATGCCGACGCTGGCAGCGCCGACTCCTGCGCCGACAAAGGTGTTTTCCGAAATCGGCGTATTGCGCACCCTTTCAGGGCCGAATTCATCCACAAGGCCCCGGGTACAGCCGAATATCCCTCCTTGCTGGGCTATGTCTTCGCCCATCAGGAACACTTCCGGGTCCCGGCGCATTTCCTCGCCCAGGACATCCCGTATAGCTATAGCGTAGGTTTTAATACTCATTTGGGATACGCTCCTTCGACATACATGCCGTCCATCACATGAGCGGGGTCAGGTTCAGGGCTGGACAGGGCAAACGCGGCGGCTTCGGCGACTTCACTGCCCGCGCGGCGGTCAATTGCGTCAAGCTCTTCCTCAGCGGCGATTTTGTTTTCCAATAAATACGCTTTGAACCGCTTAATAGGGCATTTTTCCATCCATGCCGCCACTTCTTCCCTGGTACGGTAAACTTCCGGGTCCCCGGTCCAATGGCCTTTCCAGCGGTAGGTTTTCGCCTCGATCAGCGACGGCCCCTTTCCTTTCCGCGCCTGCTCCAGGCAGACAGAGAACGTATCAAGCAGGGCGATAACATCGTTGCCGTCAACCACATGGCCGGGCATCCCGTAGCCTCCCGCCCTGTCGGCGATGTTTTCTACAGACGTGGACTGCGCCACAGGCACCGAAATGGCGAAGCCGTTGTTTTCGCACACAAATACCAGCGGAAGCTTCCACACCGACGCGAGATTCAGGGATTCATGAAAGGTCCCCTGATTGGAGGCGCCGTCGCCGAAAAAAGCCACCGTGATCCTGTCGGTTTTCCGCAGTTTCTGGGCCAAAGCGCCGCCTGTGGCGATAGGAAGCCCGCCGCCGACAATGGCGTTGGCGCCCAAATTTCCCTTCGCAAGATCGCAGATATGCATGGACCCCCCTCTGCCGTGGCAAAAGCCGGTTTCTTTCCCCATAAGTTCAGCAAAAGCGCTCTTTAGGTCCCGGCTTTTTGCGATACCATGCCCGTGCCCCCTGTGCGTAGAGGTGATGTAATCCCCGTCGTTGATAAGAGACATGATGGACGCGCATACCGCTTCCTGCCCTATGCACAAGTGCACGGAACCCCGGAGCTTGTTCTCCTGGAACAAACGAAAAGCGGTTTCCTCGAATAAACGGATTTGCTTCATAACCAGGTAAATATCCAGCAGGTGTTCTTTACGGTAAGGTTTTTCTTCTTGTTTCACGTTGTTACCTCCGCTTGGTAAATTGATTATACCAGATAGGGGACTGGTATTACAATATAAAAATTGGTATTATTAAAAACCGGTATGGAGGCAGCATGTTTGAACAGGTGCAGCACAAACGCATCTACGAAGAAGTGGTAGATATGATTATCAGGCAAATACGCTCAGGCTCCCTTGCAGTGGGGCAAAAGCTGCCGCCTGAACGGGTGCTGGCAGACGAGATGCGGGTAAGCAGGACATCGCTCAGGGAAGCGCTGCGGGCCCTGGAAAGCATGGGGTACATCTATTCAGTCACCGGCGGGGGCAATTACGTCAATTCCATCACCCTTGAGCATGTATTATCTCCGTTATCTACTATGGTAGCTCAGGACAAAAAGCTTGCTACCGATATTATTGAGGTACGCCAGCATCTGGAAGTGCACATGGCGGGCCTTGCGGCGAAAAACGCGACAAAACAGCAAATAGCCCAAATGTACGGCGCTATTCTCAACATGCAGTCTGAAGTTGAAGCCGGAGGCAGCGGAATCGAAGGGGATAACCAGTTCCACCTGGAAATAGCGAGGGCTTCGCAAAACAAGGCCTTCGCGATTATCGTGGAATTGCTGGCCGAGCTCCTTGCAGAATCCCGCAAAGCGACATTGGGCATCCCGGGCCAGCCGCTTAAGAGCATCCAGGACCACATGGTCATCTTTAAGGCCATTCAGGCAGGGGATGAAAAACGGGCCGCAAAGGAAATGACGGATCATCTGAAAAAGGCGTATCAAAACATTGTGGATACAGACCGCAGGCAGCCGCATACGGAGCTGGGATAAATGATACTAAGGACGCTGATATGAAACTTGAATTGCCCTATCTGGACAGGATAATTCCTGTTGAGTTTCCTGATGAATACCTGCTGGCAGCGGCCGAACCTAATGAATATAAAGTAAACCGGACCCAGGACGAAATACTCCTGGAAGCGTTAAACCGGCCGTATGCTGCCGGGAATAACTATCAAAACCTGGAAAGCTTCCTGAACGAGGCTGACAGCGTGCTTGTCATTATTAACGACCCCACAAGGCCCACCCCGACTGAGACGATTATCAAAACGCTCCTTCCGGTGTTTGAACGAAAAGGCATTACTAAAGACCGCTTAACCTTTTTTGTAGCCACAGGCGCGCACCAGGGGCCTGACGAAGCCGGGTACAGGCAGATCCTGGGACAATTTTGGGACCTGTTAAAAGACCGCTGTATCCATCACGACGCCAGGAAAGAAGAAAACATGGTTAACCTGGGAACCACCTCAAGGGGCACGCCGGTACTGATAAACAAGCGTATCCTTGAAGCCCGCAAAATAATCGCCACAGGCAGCGTCGAACCCCATTATTTCGCCGGATTCACCGGGGGCAGGAAGGCTTTTATCCCAGGCGCTGCGGGGTATAAAACAATCGAGGCAAACCACAAACTGGCCTTGTCGCCGGCCGCCCGTTCCCTTGCGCTTGAGGGGAACCCTGTTCACGAGGACATGATGGAAGCCATGGCCTTAATCAGGGTTCCGGTTTTTTCCCTTATGACCGTCCTTGACAAGGAGCAGCGCATCGCAGCAGCGGCAGCAGGGGACCTGGCCGAATCTTTTTACGCCGCTGTCGAAACAGCCAAAAAGATATTCTGCGTTCCTGTGCCCGGGAAAGCCGATATTGTCATATCAACAGCCAAATTCCCTATGGATATCGATCTGTACCAGTCCCAAAAGGCAATTGATAACGGCGCCCTGGCGCTCAAAGACAGGGGCGTCCTCATTCTGGTATCTTCCTGCAGGAACGGAACCGGCGATGAAACATACGTGAAACTTTTGTCAGAAGCCTCGTCGCCCGCGGAGGCCCTCAAGCGGATCCAGGCCGGATATAGACTGGGATATCACAAAGCGGCTAAAATAGCGGAAGTGTCGAAACGGGCGTCGATAAAAGCGGTTACCGAATTACCGGCTGCCCAATTGGAAAGGCTTTTTATTGAAAAGGCTCCTTCTCTCCAGGATGCCCTGGACGGCGCGTTAAAAGAAATAGCGGTTCGAAATAACGGCAAACCCCGGATTCTCATTCTGCCCGACGGGTGCGTTACAGTACCTGATCCGGAAAACCGGCAGCGTCAGGACGGACTCGAACCAAAGGCCAGGTTATGAATCAGATACTCAGCAAAAGGCAGTTGTCAGAAGAGGTGTTTGAAATCACCGTTACGGCTCCGCTTGTCGCCAAGGCGCGCAAAGCCGGACAGTTCTTTATCGTTCAGATCGATACGGACTGGGGGGAACGCATCCCCCTCACTATCGCGGACGCTGATGAAAAACAGGGAACCATTACCATGGTATTCCAGAGCATCGGCTCCACAACCCACAAGCTGGCGCGGCTCGAACCCGGGGACTATGTGGAAAACATACTGGGCCCCCTGGGGAATCCGACGCATATCGAAAAATTCGGCAGCGTTGTCTGCGTAGGCGGCGGAATCGGCGTAGCGCCTCTGTACCCCATCGTTCAGGCAATGAAAAACGCGGGCAACAAGGTAACCGTAATCATCGGGGCAAGGACAAAAGACCTTGTCATCTTCGAAGACCGTATGCGCAGGTACGCCGACGAGTTAATCATTGTGACCGATGACGGTTCATACGGGCAAAAAGCCCTCGTTACGGAACCTCTGAAAAAAATCTGCGCAGGGCCGTCCAAACCGGACATGACCGTAGCCATAGGCCCGCCGGTTATGATGAAATTCTGCGTCGCGACGGTAAAAGAATTCAACGTTCCTATAATGGTTTCTCTGAACACCATCATGATTGACGGTACCGGCATGTGCGGCGGCTGCAGGGTCACGGTAGGGGGCGAAACCAAATTCGTCTGCGTTGACGGCCCTGAATTTGACGGATACAAAGTTGACTTTGAAAACATGATGAGCCGGCTGAAGGCGTATAAAGACCGGGAAGACCAGGATCACCACAAATGCCATATCATTCCCGAACCCTTATCCGCAAAAGAACGTATGGCGATTCCGCCCCAGGAAATGCCGGTACAGGAACCGCATATCCGCAGAAACAATATGAACGAAGTCGCCCTGGGGTACCGCGAAGCCCAGGCCCGTCTTGAAGCGGAACGCTGTTTGGGATGCAAAAACGAACCCTGCGTAAAGGGCTGCCCCGTGCAGGTTCCTATCCCGCGGTTTATCGCGGAAATTCAAAAAGGCAACTATAAAGCCGCTGCCGGAATTATCAAGGAAACAAACCTCCTGCCCGCAGTATGCGGAAGGGTATGCCCTCAGGAAAAACAATGCCAGGAGCAGTGCACGCTTGGCAAAAGCCTGAAGGATGTCGATAAGGCGGTAGCCATTGGCAGGCTTGAACGTTTCGCAGCGGATTGGGAACGGGCACAGGGGAAAGGGGGAGTGCCTGCGGTAAAACCGAAAACCGGAAGAAAAGCCGCCGTAATCGGGTCCGGTCCCGCGGGGCTGACCGTAGCCGCCGACCTGGCGCGGGAAGGGCATGAGGTAACCATTTTTGAGGCTTTTCACAAACCAGGCGGCGTCATGGTTTACGGGATTCCCGAATTCAGGCTGCCGAAAAGCATTGTTAAGGATGAAGTTGAAAACCTTCAAAAAATGGGCGTAAAGATAGAACTGAATTTCCTTGCAGGCCGGACCAGGACCATTGAGCAGCTCCTTAACGAAGACGGATTCGAGGCCGTGTTCATAGGCGTCGGCGCAGGGCTTCCCAAATTCCTCGGCTGTCCCGGAGAGAACCTGGTAGGCGTATTCAGCGCCAACGAATACCTTACGCGGACAAATTTAATGAAAGCCTACGATGCCGATAAGGCGGCTACCCCTGTATTCACGCCGAAAATAGCCGCCGTAATCGGAGGCGGGAACGTGGCCATGGACGCCGCGCGGATGGCGCTGCGTCTTGGAGCCGAGGAAGTCCATGTAATCTACCGCCGTACGAGGGAAGAAATGCCCGCAAGGGCCGAAGAGGTAACCCACGCCTTTGAGGAAGGCGTTATTTTTGATTTTCTCAGAAACCCGTCCCGTATTCTGGGGGATGAAAAGAACCGGGTAACAGGCATGGAGCTTCAACAGTTTGAACTTGGCGATCCCGACGCTTCGGGCCGCAGAAGCCCTGTGCCCATCAAAGGTTCGGAATATGTTTTCGCCTGCGATACCGTAATCGTGGCGCTTGGAAACGAAAGCAATCCCTTAATCGTCAAAACTACCGCAGGGCTCGCGTCCGATAAACGCGGACGCATCGTGGTAGACGAAACCCAGAAAACATCCCTTGACAGGGTTTACGCCGGCGGCGATATAGTCCTCGGCGCGGCTACGGTGATACTTGCAATGGGCGAAGGCCGCAGGGCGGCGGCGGCTATCAATACATTGCTCAGTGCACCTAAAAAATAACGGAGGCGGTTATGAGCTTTATTAGCAAATTGGAAAATGCCAAGCCTAAGGAAAAAGAGCTGGCCCTTGTCTGGCTTGGGCAGGCAGGCTTCCTGATCAAAACCCATCAGGGACAGATCATCTTAATCGATCCCTATTTAACCGATTATGTGAACCGGGTGCTTCAGAAAGAAAGCGGCCAGGGTTTCAGGCGCATGACTCCCCCGCTTTTCGATCCTGAAGAAATAAAAGCCGATATACTCTTGTGTTCGCACGAGCACCAGGATCATCTCGACATAGACGCCATGCCGGGGCTGCTTAAAAACAAAACCATGAAGGCTTATGTCAACATCGCGTCAATTGAGGAGTTAAAGAAAAATCATCTGGATATTTCCCGTTTCAGCGTAGTAACAAAAGGAAACAATTACCAGTTCGGCGAATTCGTATTGACTGTTACCGACTGCGACCACGGCAGTTCAACTCCTGAGGCATTGGGCTTTATTCTGGATTTTGGTTTTACGGTAGTCTATTTCTCAGGTGATACTTCGTATAATAAAGAACGCCTTGCGGAAGTGTTAAAGCGGAAAATAGACGTTGCGCTTCTTCCGATTAACGGCGCTTTTGGAAACCTCAACGCCTATGAAGCCGCTGAATTGGCCCGCGATACCGGGGCGAAGCTGTGCATACCTCATCATTTCTGGACCTTCCCGGCTCATTCGGCCCCTCTGGGCAGCCCCGGCGACGCCATCGCTGCTTTCCCGGAAAAAGCCCCGCAGTGCAGGCTGAACCTTGCGACTCCCGGCGGGATAATGATCATCAAATAATCACCGTCAAGGGAGGCCGAATCATGATCAGCATCAATACCTCAAATTACAAAGACGTTCCGGCTGTCGAAGTTGACACCGGCAGCTTTAGGGCGCTTTTTCTTCCCGGACACGGAGGCAAGCTCGCGTCCCTTACAGATCGCAAAACAGGCAGGGAAATTCTTGCCCAGAACCCTGGGAAAAAATACCGCGCATTGGGCTATGCGGGAAAGTATACGGACGCCGAATGCAGCGCCTTTGACGACATGTTTCCGACTATCGACCGTTATTTTTACAACCTCCCTCCATGGGAAGGAATCGAGGTCCCTGATCACGGCGAGGTCTGCGGCCTTGCGTGGCAGTACGAAGTGAAGAAAAACTCGCTCTATATGCGGGTTTACAGCCCCCGGTTCGGCTACACGTTTGAAAAACAGGTAAGCTCAAAAAAAGGGGAGCTGTCCGTTGATTACCGGGTAACTAATAACACGGCCTTTCAATTTGAATGCCTCTACGGCGCCCACTGCATGATAGCTGCTGAAAACGGAGCGCGTATCGAAACAGAATTCAGCGAAGGCAGCCAGGCGTCGCTGATCTTTGACACTACGGAAAAGCCCGGGCATTACGGCAAGCCTGTTATCTGGGACGCCGCCTGCGCCCTTAGGCCCCCTAAATCCGAAAAATTTGCGCGCAAGATATTCTTTACCGAACCGGCCAAAGCAGGGAAGTGCAGATACGTCTATGCGGACGGTTCAAGCATCACCATGCGCTACTCTGCGGACAAACTGCCGTATCTGGGGATATGGTTCAACTGGGGCTCCTTAAACGGTTTGTACAACATAGCTTTTGAACCCTGTTCCGGCAGCTACGACCGCCCGGATCTCGCGAGGATGCATAACCAGTACCGCGCCCTGGAACCTTACGGCGTCTTCGAGTGGTCTATATCATTTCACCGGGAATAACATCGCGGGCTGCTGGTACATCCTCCGGCTCAAGCGCCCGGTTTTGATCCGATAAGCGTAAAGGTCAGGCCGCATTGATACCGTTCGGAACTCTCCGGGTTGGTCAGCTTCCCTGAACAGTAATACCCCACTGAACCTGAAGAAAAGTCCTTTGGACTAGCCATCAATGTTCCCCAGTTTTTCCCCTCGCTGTCGATAACAGTAACCTGCAGGAACCTCGGGGCTTTTGCATCGCGTTTGGATGGTTCTGACATAAAGTGCCTCCAGAACCAGGGTATACTAAACTTGACCCGCAGGTAAGGCCCTTGCGGGGTGGGGAATTAACAGCCGTTTGGTGACTCTACATTGAGGCGGCGATCCGTTCCCGTACCATCTCACCGATGATCTCCGTGGGGGTCTTGTGGGTCGCTATCGCCTTGGTCAGGAGATAGTCCTCCGAAAGCCGGTCAAGGGCAACCATTCTGAAAGATTTTTTCGCAAATCCGCCGTTTTTGGCGGGG
>JAITEW010000073.1 GCA_031281855.1 Treponema sp. | reverse complement strand
CCACCACCTGGGGATCAAAATCGGTTCCCTTTCCCTCCATAATAACCCGGCAGGCTTCTTCGTGCCCCCTGGCTTTGCGGTAGACCCGGTCGGTCATACAGGAATCATAGACATTGGCTGCAGCGATGATCCTGGCGCAGAGGGGAATAGCGTCCCCCGCGAGGCCGTGGGGATAGCCTGTACCGTTATACCGCTCATGGTGGTATTCGGCAATCAATTTCGCATACACAAGGTAGGGTTGTTCCGGGGAACGCCGGGATATATTTTCCAAAAACTGCGCCCCGATAAGGGTGTGCTTTTTTACTTCCTCATATTCAGCGTCTGTCAGCTTTTCGGGCTTAAGGAGGAATACGTCGCTGACGCCGACTTTCCCGATATCGTGGAAAGGGCTGCCCCGGACCATCATGTCCAGAGTCTCTTCGGTCAGTTGATCCCCAAAGACCCCTGTCCTGAGCAGTTCCCTCCCGATAATCTCCACGCATTTACCCGCCCGCAGTACATGGCCGCCTACATTGTCGTCCTTACATTCGATAAGCTCCGCAAAAGAGGTAACAATGCTGTTTTCCAGCTCTTTTACGGTGTTTTCCAGTGAAGACTGATACGCCGCAAACTGAAGATGAAGCTCCAGCCGGTGAAACAGAATGTCTTTGTTGGCCGGTTTGGTAATAAAATCCATGGCCCCGGATTCAAGAGCCCTAAGTTCCGTGGCCGTATCCTGGTTGCCGGTAAGGAAAATGACCGGTATCGCGCTGAGACCGGGGTCTTCCTTGAGCCGGGCTATGGTCGCAAAGCCGTCCATTTCCGGCATCTCCACGTCCAGAAGGATAAGATCCGGCCGTTCCTGCCTGCATATTTGCAGCGCCAGGGCCCCGGATTTCGCGAGTGAAACCTCGTAATTTTCCCCCAACTGGGCGCCTATCTGCTTGAGGCTGCTAATATTGTCATCTACCACCAGTATCTGTTTTGCCATAAGCCCGGTTACTGCCTGCAAATTACACGGAATTCACCATGTATTCTTAATCTATCACAATATTATGATTTTTGTAAAGATTATGCGATAAACCTCCTTGGCAAACCGGGAGGAGGACCCCCGGGCATGCTAGACGGTCGTCGCCTTCTTTTACGGACGCCCCGGCGTCGCCTTTACTGGTATGACGCCGTGCGCCTGCCCGGAAGCCCTCCTCCCGGCTTGCCAAGGCGTTTCTTGCAGATGGGGCTAAACTTGACCCGCCTTTTTTCGTGAAAGCCGGGAGCGGGGGAAAATTCCGGGAAAAACATTTGGAATTCCCCGCCGGAGCGGATCGGAAGACTTGACGCCGGCGTCAAGTCTTTCATAGCGCAGGCGGACTCTACAAGCGTTTTTTCCGGGGTTTTTCCCCGCTCCCGGACTGTCAGAGGCTTAATAGCGGGTCAAGTTTAGCCTATCTCCTTGGGGCCCGGAAGAACCCGAACAGGCTGCCGCAGAAGCCGCCGGCGATGTGGGCGAATTCGGAAATATTGTCGTTCATAAAGGAGTTGAGAAGCTCCCTGCCAAGGTAGAGAATCAGGATCAGGATAAAGGTGAGCGGGATTTCCCCTTTGTTGAAATTGGTAAAAGAAGCGAGGAGTATCATCATAAAAACCACGCCGCTGGCGCCCAGGAGGTTTGCCGAAAAAAGGAGGGTGTTAAGAACCCCTGTTACCGCCGCGGTAACAAGCATCATCAGGAAAAGGGAAAATGAACCGTAGTGCTCCTCAAGGATAGGGCCGATCAGGAGGATATAGGCAAAATTGGAGATAAAGTGATTCCAGTTGGCGTGGCCTAATACATGGGTAAAGAGGGTTACCCAACTGTTAACCTGCTGGGGGAAAAAATGCCCCCTTCCGGGAGCGACAAACCAGGTTTTCGTCAGAGAAGGCAGAAGGGTTAACGAGAGGACGAGTACCGCTGCGCTGATAAAGGTAAAGGTCAGCACCACGGGGGCGTTGTATTTGATTCTCATAGATCCAGTTCCAGTTCCACGGGACAATGATCCGAGCCCTGCACATCGGGCCGTATTATCGAGGATTTGACTTTAGGCATAAAGGCGGGTTCCACACAGTGATAGTCGAGCCTCCACCCAACGTTCCGTTCCCGGGCTCCTGCCCTGTAGGACCACCAACTGTAATGCCCCGGTTCGCCGGGGTGGAAACTGCGGAAAGTGTCCACAAAACCCGCTTTGGTATAGGCGTCCATCCAGGCCCGCTCTTCAGGCAGGTAGCCGGCGTTTCCCTCGTTTTCCTTAGGCCTTGCCAGGTCTATAGGGGTATGGGCAATGTTAAAGTCGCCGCAAAGGACGAAATGCCGGCCTTTGGATGCGTATTTTTTACATAGTTTCATGATAGCGCCGCAGAAAGCCAGCTTGTAGTCCAGCCGCTTCCCTTCGTCCTGGGAGTTGGGAAAATACGCTGAAATAAGGATAAAGTCCTTGTATTCAGCCTGCAAAACCCGGCCTTCATCGTCAAACTTCTCTATTCCCAGGAGGCTAATCTTCAGGGGTTCGGTTTTGCTGTAAATAACCACGCCTGAATACCCCGGCCTTTTGGCGCTGGCCCAGTAGGCAAAGTACGGTTTCCCATCCCGGTCTTTTATAGTACAGAGCTCAGGCGAAAGCTGCTCCGGCCTGGCCTTGGTTTCCTGGAGGCACACCACGTCGGCG
>JAITEW010000054.1 GCA_031281855.1 Treponema sp. | reverse complement strand
AAGGCCACAGGGAAAAGCCGTCGCAATGACGGGCCGTAAGTACCGCGTAGGTAAACCCCGCGTCCTTAACGGCCCGCATCCAGTTATAGGGATCGTAGTTCCGGGGGTTAAAAGACCGGGCCTGTTCCCAGTATTCCCGCGGGGTGATGCTATAGTTGTTGGGTTCGTCCCAGGGTTTACGGTCGATCATGCCCCAGGAAATGTCGGTTTCGGCCCGAACCGCGGATAGTCCGAAGTGGATAAAGAGGCCCAAAAGGCCGCCCTTGTAAAACCAGTCCGTTACCGGCGGACGCTGCAGATCATTGCCCAAATTTTTGGTTTTGGACATTCCGAGAAATTCATGCTGATATGCTGCCGCATCAATCTCATTGCTCATAATTCCTCCATAACAATACAATAGAAACAAGCTTAAAAACACTAAAAAAGAGGCAGAACCCGACGGGCCCGCCTCTTTATCTAACTATATGTCCGCCTTTTGGTAAAGGCGTTTGAAACCTAATGCCGCCGTTTCAAAACCCGGCATTTTGAAACGGCACTGCCTTAATACATGTACTTGGAACCTATGACAAGAGCCTGCGCCCAGGCGTCTTTGTACCACTGGACGGATTGATCGAAGCCGCGCCCTTTGGCCTCGGTTACCATGTTTTTCCAGATGGCTTCAAACTCCGCTTCGTCTTTAGCCAGGATAGCCTGCCAGGACATAGGGGCGATCACCTGCCCGACTCTGGTGTTGATGGACTGGATATTGTCCGGCAGGGGAGCCAGAGGAGCCAGAGTCGCTTCAATTATTACGTTCCGCTTGTAGAAGAGTTCCACATCACTACTGGCGCCCATGACTCTTTGCCAGTCGGCCTGAATGGGGGAAAGCGCCGAAGCGCCGGTGATCTCCGGTTTTTGGATCCAGTCGGCGCCGTTGATCTGCCGCTTGTACACGGGGTGGACTATCTGCTCAGCAAAGGGGACGGCCAAAGCGCCGCCGACGCCGAATCTGTCCGTATCGGGAACGTTAACGGCAAAAGTCTTGATGTCCCAGCCGAGTTTGGTGTAGTAGGGTTCGCCGTTGGCGTCCAGGTCCCAGCGTTCCCCTTTGTGGCCGTTGAAGAAGGTCCACGCACCGTCATAGCTTGCCAGCCAGTCAATAAAGGCCAGGGCCTTGTCCAGGTTCTTCGCGTTCTTCACCGCAGACCAAGACCATGAGCTGCCGATGTAGTTTACCCCGGCATTAACCATTTTCTGGTTCTTGAAGGGAACCAGCCGGTATCCTATGCCCTGGGCGTTATTCTCGGGACTATTGAAGCCCTGGAAGCTCCAGGCCCAGGGGGAGAAAAAGCCACGGCCGGCGTTCATCTTCGCGTTGTATTCCGCATAGGTCTGGGATACCGAAGCGGGATCGAGGATACCCATCTGGTTGGCCCGGAAGAGGAATTTAAGCCCCCGCTTATAGGCGCTGGTATCGTCCAGTACGGTTCCGATAGCGGGCCCGTTTCCTTCCACCTCAAGGAACCCTATATCTCTTTTTCCAGTGAAACCAAGCGCGATGCTGGGAGAGCTGGCAACCATACCATCCCAATCGGTAAAAGCGATAATCCCGTACTGCCGCTGGCCGTCCGCGTTGACCGGGTGGGCGTCCTGCATCTTTTTCAGCACGTCCAGGTAGTCTTCAAACTCCACAATCTCGGGATACCCCAGTTCCTTGTAATAGTCCCACCGCGTATAGGGACCGTTGTTAAGGGTTCCTACCGTGGGGGGAGTTTTGGTAATCCCTGATGCAAAGGCATAAGCCCCCGTGGTCCCGCCGTTCACGTTGTCCCGGTAATACGCCAGGGACGCGGCGAAGTTGGCGTACAGATTGGGCAGTTTGGCTTTGGCATCGTCCAGGTTATACAGAAGACCCGCACGGATAGCGTTGTCCACATAGTTGTATTGCTGCACGCAAAAGATATCCCCCGGTATGTTTCCCGAAGCCAGGGTGGTCATCAACAGATCTGTGGTATATTGGGTATTCTCCAGTTGGATTCCCAAATCCTCTGCCAGTACCTTGGTCAAGTAGGTGTTATCCTGAAGGCCCTTAACGCCCATATAGGAAAACATCTGTACCACAGGCAACGCCCCGCCTGCGCCCTGGCTTTGACTCCCGCCGGCAGCCCACACATTCGCCGCCAGCGCCGCACAGAAGACCCCCGCGAAAACCGCGGCACTCATCTTCTTCACTCTCATAAATGTACCTCCGTACATAAAAATGTATGATAAACGGCGCCCCGGAGGCGCCGCTGTATCCATGGTTATCCTTTGACGGCACCGATCATAATGCCCCGCACGAAGTATTTCTGGAAAAAGGGGTACACTAACAGGACAGGCAGGGTAACTACCAGGGCGACGGTCATCTTTACCGAAGTTATGGTCAGGATCTGTGACGGATCTACCGTTATCCCCGTGGACGACAGGGCCCGTACCATATCGACAACCCGCGATGCTTCCTGCAGGTACTGCCACAGAATGTATTGCAGCGTATAAAGCCGCTTGTCCTGCATCAGAATCAGGGTATCCATAAAGGAGTTCCACTGGCCCACGGCGGTGAAGATGGCTATCGTCGCCAATATCGGCTTGGCCAGGGGAAGGATAAGCCTGAAATAGATCAGGAGATACCCGGCGCCGTCTATTTCCGCCGACTCCTCAAGGGAAGCGGGAATGCTCTCGATATAGGTCTTGACCAGAATCAGGTTAAAGGCGCTTACCACCCCGATGATATAGGCCAGAAAGTTGTTGGTCAGGTGCAGCATACGCATGTTGAGGTACCAGGGGATAAGCCCCGCGTTGAAATACATGGTGAAGATGAAAAACCGGTACACCGCCTTTCGGTGCCACAGTTCCCGCTTCGTTATCCCGTAGGCCACAAAGGACGTACACAGGACGGTCAAACCCGTACCCAGCACCGTCCGCGCCACGCTCATAAACACGGCGCCCGGCAGATCCCGGGATCTCAGGAGATTGATATAATTATTGAAATGTATCCCCCTGGGCAGCAGCATTATCAGGCCCCGGGAAACCAGATCGTTCCGGCTGATGGTGTTTATCAGCATGTAGTAAAAGGGGAATATACAGGACAACGTAAAGACCCCGAAAAAAACGTAGTTGACAATGTCAAAGGCGGTTTCGCCTACGGTGATTTTTGCTTTCATTTAAAAAATCGACTCCTCCCGTAACAATTTGGAACCCCGGTTAGCCAGAAGCAGCAGGGTTATGCTCACCAGGGACTTTAACATTCCCACCGCCACGGAATGGGAATAGTTGATCCCCGCTATGCCCTGGTTATAGATATACAAGTCCAGTACCTCGATCCAGGACCTGTTCATGGGGTTCTGGAATATCAGGTACTGTTCCATGCCGCTGTTGAGGAAACTGGCAATGGACAGGATAAGAAGCACAAAATAGGTGGGCAAAATGCTTGGTATGGTAATATGCCAGATACAGGCAAAGCGCCCCGCTCCGTCCACCTTGGCGGCCTCGTACAGTTCCTGATCGACTGACATAAGGGCCGCGATATACATGATGGCGCTCCAGCCCAGGCCCTTCCAGGTTCCCCAGAGCCACATGGTCAGCCACACGTGTTTCCCGCTGGACATGAAGGGAATACCCTCGCTGATAATGCCCAGGCGGATAAGAAGGCGGTTTATAAAGCCGTCGTCCACGGAAAACATGGAATAGGCCACGGAGAATACCAGAACCCAGCTGACGAAATTGGGAATGGTGGTAAGGGTCTGGACTATTTTGCGGTAGCGCAGGTGTTTTATCTCGTTGAGGAGAATGGCGAAGGCCATGGGAAGCCAGGAGGTTGCCATGCCGATAAGGCTCATGGCGAAGGTGTTGCGGAGGACCCTGAGAATGTCCTTGACCGCGTACTGGTCCTGGGCGAGAACGCGGAAGTTCTCCCAGCCGACGAAATTATGCCTGCCTATGGGAAGCCCCGGCTTGTAGTTGAAGAACGCGTAGACCCAGCCCCAGAGGGGCAGGTACGAGAGCAAAAAGGTAAGGGCCATAAAGGGAAAAAGCATGAGGAAGAGCCTCTTCCCCCGCTTTCTGTTCATTTGGTTGAGCTGATTCACCAGCGCCTCCCCGGCCCGTTATGTATCCATAACCAGGCCTATTATGTATAGATAAACAGGGCTGTTATGTACCCATAACCAGCCCTGTTATGGATCCCTATCTAGCTTTGAGCGGTCAATTTGAAGTCGGACCG
>JAITEW010000019.1 GCA_031281855.1 Treponema sp. | reverse complement strand
TCTATTTTATTGTCGTCTGTGAAGGGCGTGATCATAGTGGGCCAGCAGCCGCTGAATACTTTGTTCATAAGATATTATATGTTCAGTTTCAGGTGATTACAACCTGTTTCCCGAAAACTTGACTAAACCGGCAGAAGCGTTCCAGAATAGCAGAAAGGGAGGAGTATAAACCATGAAAGGAACTGTACTGCAGAGTTTGCCGGATCTTTTCCTTATGGAAAGCGGCAAAAAAGCAGCGTCCCATGAAGACTGGAAGGCGCGGCGGGAAGAGCTTAAAAGGCTCGCCATAGGCACGGGTTACGGCGGTATGCCGCCCAAGCCCGATTCAACCGAAGGGGAGCTTCTCTCAACCGGTCCGGGCCTGCAAATCTACCGGGTGATTGCCCGCTCAGGCGGAAGGGAACTCAGCTTTGAACTGAAACTTTTTATTCCTTTCAGGTTTCACGGGAACGAAGGGAAACAATTCCCTGTTATCCTTGAAGGCGACGGCTGCTGGCGCTGTCTTACGGAACAGGTGATCGAAGACCTTAACCGCCGGGATATTATCGCCGCCCAGTTCAACAGGACCGCTATTGTGAAGGATGTTGACGATACCGGCGAGGTGTTAAAATCGCCGCTGTACCGTCTCTTTCCGGGCATTGAAGCGGGAAGCCTTGCCGGCTGGGCCTGGGGTTTCAGCCGTTCTATCGATGTTCTTGAAACCCTGCCTTTTGTGGATCCGCGCTGCATTGCCATTACCGGACATTCCCGGGGAGGGAAGGCTGTCCTTGTGGCCGGAGCCGCCGATGAACGGCCTTTGGTCGTGAACCCCAACTGCAGCGGAGCAGGAGGCGCCGGCTGCTGGCGCTATCATCTTGGGGACGAGTCGAACCGGAACAGCAGGAGCGAATTCCTTTCGGATCTTCTCGCCAATTTTCCCAATTGGATGGGAAAGGGTATGGCGGAATTCAGGGATCATGAGGAACGTATACCTTTTGATCAGCATTACCTGAAAGCCCTTGTCGCTCCCAGGTATTTTCTTCAGACCGACGGCCTCCTCGACTTTTGGGCCAACCCGCCTGGCAGCCACGCCACTCTTATGGCAGCCAGAGAAGCCTACCGTTTCCTCGGCGTTGGGGACCGCATCCTTGCCAATTACCGGAACGGCGGCCACGATCATTCCGCAGGTGATTTCGGTATTCTTGCGGATCTTATCGGCTGGATCAGGAGCGGGATTGCGCCGGACAAAAGACTTCGGGAAGATCCCTTCCCGGACCTTGACGGTCTTTTTGTGAATAAAGCGAGCAACATTTGTTAATCGTTGTTCTGCTGTCTGTAAGGAGGAGTTTTTATGTCAACTTTAGCGGAAAGATTGCACGGCATACAGGCCAGGGTCGGCGGAAGCCGGGAAAGCACCGGCTTTGAACAGGGGACCGGCGCGCCTGCGGAAACCAGATACCGTATCGCCGTGCCAGGCGCGGAAAACCGCCGCATTCTGGGGCAGCTTGCCTTCGCGGTTAAGCTGGACAACGCTTCAGGCGGTATATACGCCGGGGAAACCGGCAGGGCTCTTGATATTCTCGAAAAAAGCCTGAACTCCCAGGGGGCGCTGACCAGGGACGCCTGCAGGGAAGCGGAAGCAGCCATACTGCCGCTCGGGAAGGCGGCCAGGGAATACACGGTTCTGTTCGCCTCTCACGCCCATATCGACATGAACTGGATGTGGAGCTGGCAGGAAACCGTTCAGGCCGCGCTTGCCACATTCCGTACTATACTGGCGCTTATGAACGAATACCGTGAATTCACCTTTTCCCAGTCCCAGGCTTCGTGCTACCGCCTGGTGGAACAGTACGATCCCGAACTTATGGAAGAAATCAGGCAGCGGATAAAAGAAGGCCGCTGGGAAGTGACCGCCTCCGCATGGGTCGAGACGGACAAAAACATGCCCAACACCGAATCCCTCCTGCGGCATATACGGTATACCAGGAACTACCTCCGGTCCGTCTGGGGAGTGGATCCCGAAGGGCTCAACATTGACTTTTCCCCTGATACCTTCGGGCACAGCGCGCATATACCCGAAATCGATACCTACGGCGGCGTCAAGTATTTGTATCATTGCCGGGGTTTTAACGAAAAACACGTTCTCTACCGCTGGCGTTCCCCTTCAGGAGCGGAACTCATCGGTCAATGCGAGCCGTACTGGTACAACCGGGGCATCCAGGACGATATAGCCCTGGGGGTCTTTGATCTTGAAAAGCTCTGCGGCGGCCTTAAAACCTCTCTCATCGTGTACGGAGTCGGGGATCACGGCGGCGGGCCTACCAGGCGGGACATTGAACGCATCCTGGAACTCCGGGAATGGCCGGTGTATCCTGCTCTCCGCTTCGGCACCTTTGCGGAATACTTCAGGGCTGCCGAGACTGTACGGGACAAACTCCCGCTGGTGGACCAGGAAATCAACTACGTCTTCACCGGCTGCTATACCACCCAGAGCCGTATCAAACTGGGCAACCGCCGCAGCGAGGCCGCCCTGCTGGACGCCGAGGCCCTGGACGCCATGGGCTCGATCCTTACAGGCAGGCGTTACGCTGCGGAAAAACTGGAACAAGCCTGGCGCAAGGTGCTGTTCAATCATTTCCACGATATTATCACCGGATCCTGCGTACGGGACAGCAGGGATTACGCTATGGCGAATTTCTCCGAAGCCCAGGCGGTAGCGGGAACAGCGCGGGAAAAGGCGGGTATAGCCATAGCTTCCGCTATTGATACTTCCGGGATAGCAACCGAAGATGATCAGGAAACCATGTCGGAAGGCGCCGGCGCGGGTTTTGGGCTGGAGAATTTCAGGGGCGTCCCTAATCCGGAAAGGGGCCGCGGGAAGGTCCGCATCTATCACGTCTTTAACCCCAGCGCCCACAAACGGCGGGAAACGGCCGAATTCACCCTCTGGGACTGGGACTACGATCTGCGCCGGGCGCAGGTAACCGATCACGAAGGAAAGGCCCTGGCTTTCCAGCTTTTGGACAAGGAACCGGTTACGTACTGGGATCACCGGTATGTGCGTTTTATCACGTATGTTGAAGTTCCCGCTATGGGCTATACTACGGTGATCTTCCGGGAAGGCCCTTTGGGGAACGACATTCCCCATTACTTCCAGCCCTTCCCAAGGGGCGAAACCATCCACGGACAAGTGGTGCTGGAGAACGCCCTTCTCAGAGCCGTGTTCGATCCCCATTCAGGCGCCCTTTGTTCCCTTAAAGACAAGAAAACCGGCAAGGAACGGATCGCCCCAGGGAAAGCGGCGTCTCTGGTTATCAACTGGGCGGAAAAGAACACCAATAACGCCTGGCTCACCGGCCGCTATCTCTCACAGGAAGCGGTTACGGGAACGGTAAAACTGACCCCCTGGACAGGCGCCTTGCGGAACGGTTTTGATATGGAACAGGAAGTTTTGAGATCCCGGATAAAAACCCGGGTTTACCTGGACGAAGGCTCTTCTGCCATTGCGTATACCTTCAATATAGCCTGGAACGAAGCCGCAGAGGATCACAAAAACGTTCCGGTCCTCTGCTTTTCCCTGGCTCTGGCGGAAGAGCCGGACTTTTGCCAGCGGGACGTGCCTGCAGGGGTCCTGAAACGCCCTGCGGCTTTCCACGACATACCCGGCCAGCAATACGCTGCGGCGGTGTACGGAAAGGACGCAGCGGCCCTCGTTACGGATTGCAAATACGGTTACCGGTACTGCGAAGGCGTACTGAGCGCCACGCTGATCAACACCGCTTCCAGCCCGGACCCCTATCCGGAACGGGGCGAACATGCCGTCAAGCTCTGGGTCGCCCTGGGGGAATCGGAACCCAAGGTCCTCCAGGAAGCTGCCGGGGATCTTTGCCGCGACCTGTCAATCGTCTCGGG
>JAITEW010000309.1 GCA_031281855.1 Treponema sp. | reverse complement strand
AGAAGGGACTTGAAGTAGGCGATCTGCTTTTTGAGTTCTTCCAGTTCCTGCTGGAGTTTTTCGACTTCCAGGCTTGTGAGGCGGCCAAGCTGCATCTCCACAATGGCCTTGCTCTGGGGTTCCGACAGGAGGAAACGTTCCTGTAGTTTGGCCTTTGCGGTGCTGATGTCCCGGCTGGCCTTGATGATAGCCACCACCTCGTCGATATTTGCCAGGGCGATAACCAGGCCCTCCACGATGTGGGCCCGCTCTTCGGCTTTTCGGAGGTCGTATTTGGTGCGCCTGGTAACCACATCCACCCGGTGTTCCACAAAGTAATGGATGAGTTCCTTGAGGTTGAGGGTCTGGGGTTTGCCGCGCACCAGGGCCAGGTTGATGATGCCGAAGGTGGTCTGGAGCTGGGTGTTGGAAAAGAGCTGGTTCAACACCACCTTGAGTATGGCGCCTTTTTTAAGCTCAATGACCACCCGGATTCCTTCTTTTCCGGATTCGTCGTTAAACGCCGCGATGCCGTCGATGACCTTGTCCCGGACCAGAACGCCGATGCGTTCCAACAGGGGCTTGAGGGCCACCCCGTAGGGGATCTCGGTAAAAACGATGAGTTCCTTGCCGTTTTTGGCGGTCTCAACGGTAAAGCGGCCCCTGAGGAGGATCTTGCCCCTGCCGGTTTTGTAGGCTTCCTTTATACCCCGGCGGCCAAAGATAATGCCCCCTGTAGGGAAGTCAGGGCCTTCGATGTACTTCATAAGTTCATCGATTGAAAGGTCCGGGTTGTCGATAAAAGCGCAGACAGCGTTGCAGACTTCGACCAGGTTATGAGAAGCCATGTTGGTGGCCATGCCCACGGCAATGCCGCTGGAACCGTTTATCAGGAGGTTCGGCGCCGCCGCGGGCAGCACCGTGGGCTCCATGTCCTCTTCCGAGAAGTTAGGGATAAAATCGACCGTTTCCTTCCCCAGATCCTGGAGCATTTCGTCCCCAAGCCGGGAAAGCCGGGCCTCGGTATAACGCATAGCCGCGGGGGGATCGTCCAAAGAGCCGAAATTGCCCTGGCCGTGCACCAGGGGGTACCGGAGGGAGAAGTCCTGGGCCATGCGCGCCAGGGCGTCGTAGAGGGCCATATCCCCGTGGGGATGGTACTTACCCATAGTATCGCCGACAATACGGGCGCACTTTTTAGTAGCCGTGTTGGGCCGCAGCCCCAGCTCTCCCATTGAGTAAAGAAGCCGTCTATGCACCGGCTTGAGCCCGTCCCGCACGTCCGGCAGGGCCCGGGCCACAATAACCGACATGGCGTAATTGAGGTAGTCGGTTTTAACTTCGTCTTCTATCGCAATGGGGATAACCTTGCCTGAAGCAGGCCCCTGGGGAACTTCTGTAACAGCCACCGTAGTTTTCCTTAACCCTTACAAGATACCCCCCCGCCCTTTCCAGGGGGTTGAAGTCTAATGAGTGTCTGTCTATAAATGTAGACACAGTATAGACAGATACTCATTATAGCAAATTTACCGGAAAAGGTCGAGTTAGGGATCCGGCTTGATGACGGTTAAGGGAGAAAGGCCCTTCCGTTCCCGGCAGGCGTCATCAAGGGATATGAACTGCCCCCAAAGGCGGTGGCTTATGTTATCGTACCAGCGGTCTATGCTGGTATTCTGGTAGTTTGTACAATCAGGATCAAACACTTGTTCCTTCGACGCCCTGCCCTTGAACCGTATATCCAGAATACGGCAGATCTCGTCGTACCTTCGCCGCATACGGAGGTATTTACGGCACCTTTTGCGAAGGCGCCGGTTTCCGCCGGATTCAAGGCGTTTTATATAGCCAAGGGCTTCCTCGCAGAGCCATATCTTGCACGCCAGGGATTTAACGGAACAGCCTGATTTTCCAAGGTATTCGCAGCTTCCCCCGGAACTGCAGCACTGATTGCGGTTCCGCCGGCAGTTCCCCTGGTTTTCCCGCCATCCGCAGATATCCAGATCCTGCTGTAGTTCATCCAGCCTTTGGTACAAACAACTGTACAAGCGTTCCTGAAGGTTTCTGAAAAAGCCTGATTTCTCAGCCAGCCGCCGGCTCAGGCTGCTTAAAAGGGATAAGGCCCGGACATGGCGGCGGGAATAGGCCAGCCGCTGGCAATTCACCAGGCTATGGGGCAGGCGTTCGATTTCAGTACGGCTTATATCAAGCTGTTTTAAATAAACCAGGGTTCCCACCACTTTGGGCAGACTCTCCAGAGGGGTATAAGAGGCGTCGAGGATTTCGAGATTTTTCATCATCCCTATTGAAACAGGGAGTTCTGTCAATTTCGATCCCGAAATGTCGAGTTTTTTAATCCTGAGCAGCTTGTCCGGCCCTGCGCCGCGCAGGGCGGCGTCCAGATCGTCTGTATTCAGCCTGTAAGGAAAACCGCAGAAAGGGCTCAGGATAAGGCTCCCTTCCCCTTCCGCGGCCTCTTCGATCTTTGCCCTGATTTTTTCTATCAACCCGCCGCCTGATACCTGATGGAGCGGCCCTCCGGCCAGCCCCGGAACACTAGTTAAGTAACCGGCTTGCGGGGCTTCAGCTTGTACCGTCTTCATTCCTGTGTAGATGCGGGAGAGAAGGTCAATAATTCGGCTGATTGTCGATTGAAATAGGCCGCCCTCTCTTCCGGCGTTTCCATGTAATCCTGAAATGTTCTCATAATGATAAAACCTCTGCAGGTCTATAAATAGCTATCTCTTGAGCTTGTTCCAAAACCCGGTTGGTTTTGGACAAGCTCTTGGAAAACCCGGTCAGAAGCCCGGTTTTTCCGTTAAATCTAAAGAAACTGTTCCAAAAGCTGAAGTTTTGGAACAGCCTCTCTTTATATCCTTCCCGGATATTTACACGCCTGACCCGTTCCACCTTCCCCGCACGGATCAGGTCAAAGACTTTTTTCGTATCGGCCTTTAATATAGCATATCCCGGCTTATCCGGGACAAAGGGGAAATTGAACATCGTGGTTTCCAGGTATATTTTCGGTTTGTCCATCCTCATGCTCTCTTTGCTGCGCCTCCGCATGGTCCGAGGCGTGGGGCTGGGTCACTAAAAAAAGCCCCCGAAGGGGCATGGGCGATACTGGATTTGAACCAGTGACTTCTACCGTGTGATAGGTTCGGCATTCACCTTATAATACATGACTGGTGGGCGATACTGGATTTGAACCAGTGACTTCTACCGTGTGAAGGTAGCACTCTCCCGCTGAGTTAATCGCCCACCAGTCATGCAAAGATGAATGCCGAACCATAGCACTCTCCCGCTGAGTTAATCGCCCGGTAATCAGGTTTATTATATTAGCATTACCGGCCTTTTTATGTCAATTCAGGAACTACCGGCTTGAGACCCCTTCGGAAAGCCTGAAGCCCTGAGGGGCCAGTTCTTCCCACACAGAGGGTTCAAGGATGTCTTTATCGATGCGCATGAAAAACTGGGGCTCGTAACCGGGAACGGGATGGAGGCTGTTCTGTATATTAAGGTAAGCAGGGTTTACCCCAGGTGCGGCGATGTCCGGCGAAGGCCTCATACGGATCATGCTCTGGGGGTTCCGGGTCATGACATCCCAGGCGCGCTCGGAATCGGCGTAGAGGCCCCGGGCGCGGGAACGGTAACTGTTATTGCCTGTCCGCCCCGCGAGGGCTTCCAGGGCAACTCCCAGGTTGTTCTGGGCAACCATAAGGCGTTCCGCGAGCTCAAGCTGCTCTTCGTTGTCAGTAGGCATAATCAGGGGGAAACGGGAACGGTCGGCTTCGAGGATTTCCAAAAGGCGGTCGTAATAGCCCTGGGCGGCGTAGTAATTGCCCCTGAGGTAGGAAACGTTTCCCAGCGCGTAAAGGATACGGCGGTTGAAAGGCATGGCCGAGGAGGAAGCGAAAAATAAATCCAGAGCCTCCGGCCATTGCCGGAGCTGGTAGCGGGCGGCTCCCATACGGTAGAGAATTTCAGGCGGAGCATAACCGTTATTCCGGGAACGCTGGTAGTAGTCCAGCGCCGCAGACATGTCTCCGTCTTTCACGAAGTACTCCAAATCCCCCAGAGCGGCATAAAGCCTGCCGAATTCAGGGGAAGCGTTCAAAAGCCGCCTCGAAAGGCCGTCTTCATAGAGGTTAATCCCTTTGATGAGCTGTTCCTCGGCGGGAAAAAACTCACGGCTATTGACGAGAATTCCCGCATAACGCCTTAAAGCGTCGATACGGTAATAGAGACGCTTCGGGGTCTCCTCCCTGGCGGCGTCAAAAACGGCGTTCGCCCTTTCCAGGGTAAGGCGCTCATCCCGGGAATTCTCAAAATACTCATAATACCGGGCAAGGTGATAATAAGATTCAGGGAGCATGGGATCGGTGCGGACAGATCGAAGAAGCACATCCCGCATGCCTTCGATCCGGTCCAGGTATTCATTAGGCACGCCCCGGACTTCCTCTGTCCGTTTGTCCAGGAGATAGCCCCCCAGTTCCGCCAGAGCCGGGGCGCTGATCTGCCGTTTTTCAGAATTCATAAAATAGGTTTTAAGGGACAGAACTTCCCTAAGATTATCAGTGCGGATAAAATACTTCAGCATGCGTTCCAGTACCGGATCGGCCTGGCCGTAGCGTTCCAGAAGTTTTGCATAAGATTCCCGGGCGTCCTCAAGGTGTTCCTTTTCCGTTTCCCCCCAGGCCAGACTGTTGTCCCCTAAGGCGAGAAGAGCGTCCCGGTCAAAGGGAGCGTAATCCAGTATGTGCCGCCGCAGAAGATC
>JAITEW010000304.1 GCA_031281855.1 Treponema sp. | reverse complement strand
ACCAACAGCAAACAGGTTATCAATGTGGTGATCCGGGTATTCCAGTCTATGACCGGGACGATAGATATCGGGTCTATGGTAGCGGGTTTTGTATTCGCCACTATTCCCCTGTTGCTGCTCTTTATTTTCACTTCCCGGCTTTATATTGAGGGGATTACGTCAGGAGCGATAAAAGGGTAGGGCGTTGTACGAAAACAAAAGGAAACACTATGATTGAACATGCAAAACCTGTTTTTATCGATCTTTCGCAAAATGCGAACAGCAACCGTTTTGCCGCGTTCCGCGCTGATATTGATCTGGCGGCGGAAACAGATGTGCAGATTAAAATCGCGGCCAGGAGTTTTTACCGGCTCTATATCAATGGCGGACTGGCTGCGCATGGCCCGGCTCGTACGGGACACGGGATGCTCCGTGTTGATGAAATCCAAAAAAGATGACCGGGCATGCAGCCATTGCTATTGAAGTGGCCTCATATAAGGTTCCCGATCAGTACAGCAATAATATCACCCTTGAGCAGGGCGTACTGCTGGCAGAGGTCTGGGCCGGCGGTGTTTTATTGGCCGCGACAGGATGTGAAACGCCGGTACAATGGCGTTCGAGAGAGTTGTTTTACCGGGCAAGCCAGGTTGAGCTTTTGTCACATTGCAGGGAAATTATAGAGGTATATAACCTTGCGCCGGAAGATGGCGCATGGCGGACAGCGGCGGCAGGTGATTGGTGTATACCGGTTGTGGTAGAGGAAAGCGTCCGGCTGCTCCCCCGCCGTGCGCCTATGCCCGAATTATGCCCCATCGTATTCCAAAAACTGGTACGGGCCGCCGACATTAGCGAAGGAACGCCCTGCGGGAACAGGGGAAGGGTGAATTATGCCCCGTTATGGCGGAAAATATGGTATGACGCTATTGATTCTCAGGTGGTACCTGATGTAAGCAGGGATACGGAGGCTGGTTTTACCGGAGAATTGATTCCCCTGGAAGGGGGCTGGTTTGTAAGACCCGGTAAAACAAAGCAGGCAGCTATTGTTTGGGATCTGAAACAGGTTGCTGTCGGATTTTTTCAAGTACGGATTGAGTTGGAACAGGACACGGTGATAGACCTTCAGCATAGCGATGTACTGTCGGCTGATGGAAGCCTGTATGAGCCGGCTACTGTCGTACGTTATAATCTTAAAAAAGGAAAGCATCTCCTTACAAGTTTTGAACCCTATCTGGTCCGGTATCTCAAACTTGTTGCCCGATGTGAAGGCGCGATAAAAATAACGCGTATTGAACTGCTTACTTACTGGTATCCTGACAGGGAGATTGGATCATTCACATGCAGTGACCCGGAAACGAATCGAATATACGAAGCTGCACGGCGTACTTTGCAATGTAATACCCTGGACATATTTATGGATTGCCCCGAACGGGAACGCGGCGGCTGGTTGTGTGATTCTTTTTGGACAGCCCGCGCCGCCTGGATGATGTTAGGTGATCTGGATGTGGAAAAAGACTTCCTGGAGAATTTCTTTCTGCAGCAGGCTGACCGTTATGAGCCCTATGGTTTCTTTCCCGAAGTGTATCCCGGTAACTCCAGATACGGCAAGAAGAGTATTGGCATAACAACATGGTCATTTTGGCTGATGTTGGAATTATGTGAATACTATGAGCGTTCCGGTGATGCCCTGTTTATTCAGCAAATTTTTCCCCGTGTGGAACAGTTTGTAAAAGGCGCGAATGATTTCATCGGTAAAAGCGGGCTGTTGGAAAATTTAACCGGCGTCTTTATTGACTGGTCGCAGTCGAATTACGCGGAAAACACCGCCCCTATATCCGTACCCGCAAACGCTTTATACGCTTTTACTCTGTGTGAACTTGGCCGTGTTTATCACCGGGAAGACTGGAGCAAACAGGGTGAGGCTATCCGGGGTATTTTGCGTCAAGCCCTGACGCCGCCGCAGGACTTTTTTTTCCGGGCTTTACCGGACGCGCTTGTATATAACGAAGGAAAATTTACGTCCAAGCAATGTTCAAGTGAATCCGCCCATTTTATTGATGTCTGGGCAGGGTTATTCGGTACAGATACGGCGCTTACAGAGAAAGTCATACAGAAAATGGGCAGCCATCCTTCGGAGGCCCGGGATCTTACAATTGGATTAGCGGATTTGTTTATAGGCCTTATTATCAGGCATGATATGCTCGCGAAAGAAGGCGCTTACGATGTATTGTTATCTGAACTGCGTAAACTGTATCTTGCACAGCTTCAAAAGGGATCGGGTACTTTTTTTGAGCATTTGGGCATGAGTGACAGTAACTGTCACGGCATGAACGGCCATGCCGGTGTGTTACTTATGCGGGATATTTTGGGATTGGGTGAACCCCGGCGTCTGAATAAAACAATCAGGATTGCGCCTCATCCTAGTGATTTGGAATGGGCAAGCGGTACGGTACGCTGCGATAACAGGAACGCGGTATTGACCTGGCGGGTTGACAGAAAGGGGCAGAATTTTTATTTGGACATTACCCTTCCTTCCGGCTGGACTGCGGATATTGACCTTCCCAAAGAATTTAAAGGCTGGAATATATTTATGTCTGAAAATCGCAGCTAACAGCATTTTTCCCATCCCTTGACACGTCCCGCTTATACCGGGTAAAAAACATGTAACATCTTAAACAGGGGTGCCGGGTACTTTGGAGATTGATTTTTCAAAGTGCCGCTGGAGAACAATTTTGTCTCCGCGCAAGGCTGAGAGGAAGCGGCGGACGCTTTCAACTCTTTAAACTTGATCCGGGTAATGCCGGCGTAAGGAGGCTTTCGTGAAAAAGCATACTATGTTTCTCCTGTGGCTTGGGGCGGCTATTTCTATCTCCGAGATTTATACCGGCGGGCTCCTGGCGCCCTTGGGCTATGCCAAGGGAATGGCGGTTATTATCGCAGGCCACCTGGCCGGGACCGGGCTTTTGGCCCTGGGGTCCTGGATTTCCTTTTCACGGAAAGAAAACGCCATGGACAGCGTGTCCTTTTCCCTTGGAAGAACCGGGGGAATCCTGGCGGCTCTGTGCAACGTGATCCAGCTTATAGGCTGGACCATCGTCATGGTGGTTCAGGCAGGAAGCGCTATTACCGGGATTTTTCCGGACTTCCCCTTTTGGATTCTTGCGCTGGTCCTTTCGATTCTGGTCCTCCTGTGGGCCCTGATCCTGGGAAGCCCTGCGGGAAGGCTCAATGAAATCGCCGTGGTCCTCCTGGCAGGCCTCTGCGTTTTCCTCTTTGTCCAGTCCGCCTGGAACGGGAGCGCCGGGGCCCTCTCAGGGGCGCCGGGTTGTTCCGGAACCATGAGCGTAAGCCTGGGGATTGAACTTTCCATCGCCCTGCCGGAGTCCTGGCTGCCCCTTGCGGGGGATTACGGCGGAAAAGCCTCCTCCAAAGGCGCCGCGGGGCTCATGCCCTTTGCGGGGTATTTCATAGGCAGCGTGCTTATGTACGGCTTCGGCCTTTTTATCGGCGTTTCCACACGAGGGGACATCTTTGCCTTTATCGCCGGAAACCCCCTTCGCTTTGCCGCCTGCGCCGTGGTGGTCCTCTCTACCCTGACTACCGCCTTTCTGGATCTCTATTCCGCCGCGGTTTCTTCACGCCAGATCTTCAAACCAAGGAACGAACGCCTTCCTCTTCTGGTTATCGGGCTTTTTACGGTGCTGGCTTCGGTGTTCTTCCCTTCTGAAAAATACGGCGCTTTCCTCGAGAATTTTCTGTCAGCTATAGGCATGGTTTTTGTGCCCCTCTATACCAGCCTTTTTATCGATTACTTTCTTAAACGCCCGAGGTACGCGAAAGCCCTTAACTTTCCCGCCCTTGGGGGAGCTATAGCCGGCATGATATGTTACCGGATCTTTACTCAATACGAAATCCTGATACCCACTTTGTTGACTATAGCCGTAGTCGGCGTTGTGTATATCCCTTTTTCACTGCGGTTAAATCCGGGTCCCAGAAAGGAGAAACCAAATGCTTAACCCCGGCTCTCTCTCTCTCTACCTTTGTACCGACAGGAAGCTTCTCTTTGGGCGGCCCCTGCCGGAAGCTGTGGAAGCCGCTATCGCAGGCGGGGTTACGATGGTGCAGCTCAGGGAGAAGGACGCGCCTGCAAGGGAGTTCTTCGATATCGCCAGGGAAGTTCTGGCCCTGACCCGTTCAAGAGGGGTCCCGCTTATCATCAACGACCGCCTGGACATCGCCCTCGCGGCCGGAGCCGACGGGGTTCACCTTGGGCAGTCGGATCTGCCCTGCTTTGAAGCCCGGCGTATTGCGGGGAAGGATTTTATCATCGGCATTTCCGCCCATACGCCGGAAGGGGCTCTGTCCGCCCAGAGAGCCGGCGCTGATTATATAGGATCCGGCGCTGTTTTTCCTACAGGCAGTAAGGCCGATGTCGGGGCAGTTATCGGCATTGAGGGAATCAGGGCGGTCGCAGATGCGGTGAAGATCCCTGTCGTTGGCATAGGCGGCATAAACCCCGGGAACGCCGCTTCGGTGATAGCCGCAGGAGCCGCAGGGGTTGCGGTGATCTCGGCGATTCTTTCTCAGCCCGATATCCGGGCCGCCGCGCTTGCCCTGAAAAGCTGCGCCGGTTAATATCAGCGCATGGGATTTTTCGATCCTTTTGAAGCGGCTATATTCGATCTCGACGGAACCCTGGTGGATTCCATGAGTCTCTGGGAACAGGTGTTCCGGAACTGGCAGTTTTCGCTGAACAGGGCTCCTGACAGGGAAGCCGCGGAGGCGGTTAAAAACATGGCCCTGACCCAGTCGGCGGAATTCGTTGTGCGCCGTTTCGGCCTTGGTATTCAGCCTGAAACGGTGATTTCCCAATGGGAATCGCTGGCCCTGGACGAGTACCGTGAAAAGGTCCCGCTCAAGAACGGCGCAGGGGAGCTGGTACGGGCTCTGGCCGCCAGGGGGATGAAACTGGGCATCGCGACTTCCAGCTTCCCTGCTGCCTGCGAAGCAGTCCTGGGCCGTCACGGGATACGGGAGTTCTTTTCTTCTATTATTTACACCGACGAAATCAAGTCGTCTCCGGGAAACGCAGGTGAAAGCGGCAAGGTCCGGGGCAAGGGCTTCCCGGATATCTGGCTTGCAGCGGCTTCGCGCTTAGGCGTCGCTCCGTCAAAATGCGTTGTCTTCGAGGATCTCCGGGAATCCCTCAAGGGCTGCCGCGCCGCGGGTATAGGCGCTTTCATTGCGGTCTACGATGGAACCGCCCCGGACTGGCAGGAACTGCGCCGGGAAGCGGATCTTGCCCTTGACAGCCCTGGGGGGGCTTTGGATTTGTTGCAGTCTGTTCTGTTTTGAGCGTATAATAGAGCATAATGACTGGGTATTTTTTCCGGAAATCCGGCGCGGCGGTTCCGGTTGTCCTCATGGCCGGCGCTGTATTCATGCTCCTTTACGGGACCTGCAAAACCGCAGGAGAAGCTGCCCGCGCCAAAGAGCCGGCGGATCGCGGCGCGGCGTCTGAGCGGCAGCAGCTTCCGGCTGAGATCATTTCCCCTCTTAAACAGAGCGTTGTCTACAACGGCAGGCCCCAGCCTGTGGACGCCCGCTCTGACCGGGACGTTCCCCTGGTTGTTACCTATTACCCGTCCCTGGGGGCCTGGTGGTTCGACGAGGACGGGACCCGGGAAGCTCCGGTCAATGCGGGCCTTTATTACGTAAAAATCAACCGCCCTGCAGGGAACGGCTATGCCCGGGGAGAAGACGTGATGGTAGAGTACAGTATCACCAAGGCTGTTATAACCATCAAGGCCGAAAAAGTTCAGTCCGCTTCTTACAACGGGGATCCCAAACGGGTCCAGGCTTCATCTGAACCCCAGGTTCCCCTTTCTTTTTCCTATTATCCTGCTCCCGAAGTCCGGGCCGCGGCGGTTAAGGCCCTTTCACAGCCTGATGAGAACGCCTTGTCCGGTATCTCCACCGCCCTCAGGGGGCTCAAGCGGGTAGAACGGGCTCCTATTGAACAAGGCGTCTATTATGTGGTTGTGTATTATCCTGGGGACGACAACCACTTTTTTGCTTATGCTGAAGTGGATTTTACCATAGGGCCCCCTGTCAGGCGGAACTAAAGGCATGAAAACTACCATCATAATCATCGACGGCATGGGCGGCGGAATTGGCGTGCAGCTCGTAGGGAAGGTAAAGGAAATAGCAGGCAGTGATACGGAGATTATCGCCCTTGGAACCAACGCCGTGGCTGTTGAGCGCATGGTCAAAGCCGGGGCCGGCCGCGGCGCTGCCGGAGAAAACGCCATCCGGGTAACGGTGAAATCAGGGGACTTTATCCTGGGGCCTATCGGCATCGTTATCGCCGACAGCATGATGGGCGAGATTACCCGGATCATGAGCGAAGCGGTGCTTTCAGCCCCTGGGGAGCGCATACTCCTCCCTTTGCAGCAGGAGCATTTTTATATCGCGGGCCTTGAAACCCTGCCTCTTGCCAAAATGATAGACCGGGCTGTGGAAATCCTGAAAGAACGCATGACGGCGCGCGGATCCGTTCCTGTTTGACCAAACCAGGGGTCTTGACCCTTAGGCGGGAAAATGCTTACATAGTCCTGAACCGCATGAAGCGGTTTTTCCGCCTCCCATGAAGGGAACCGCCTTGTTAAAGATTCTGAAAATTTCTCTTTCGTACGGAGGCTGGGTGTGGATCTCGATCAAAAATACCAATTCCTGCTGCATTATATTTCTTCCCTTGGAAGCGCCGCAGTGGCGTTTTCAGGCGGCGTGGACAGTTCTTTCCTCTGTTACGCCGCCGCTGCGGCATTGGGAAAAAAAAGCATAGCAGTTACCATCGTCTCTCCTATGCTTCCGAAAAGCGAGATAGAGTGCGCCGCAAGCATCGCAAAGCAGGTGGGGATAGAACATGTCCTTATCGAAGAAAACGGTATTGATGATGAAGTGGCGGCTAATCCCAAAGAGCGCTGCTACTTTTGTAAGAAAATTGAATTCGGCCATATCATCGCGGCTGCCAGGGAGCGGGGTATTCAGGCGGTGCTGGACGGGTCCAATATGGATGATTTGGGGGATTACCGGCCCGGATTGCAGGCCCTTAAGGAACTGGGGGTGCTAAGCCCTTTCAGGGAAGCAGGGCTGGCAAAAAACGAGATCCGCGAACTGTCCCGGCGTTTTGATCTTCCTACCTGGGACAAGCCGGCTTTCGCCTGCCTGGCTTCAAGGATACCCTATGGGGAGCGCATCGACAGGGAAAAACTTTCCCGTGTTGAAAGGGCCGAGGACTTTCTCAGGGCGAAGGGGTTCCGCCAGTTCAGGGTCAGGTCCCATGAAAACCTGGCGCGCATTGAAGTAGCCCGTGATGAGCGGCGCAAATTTTTCAGCGAAGCCCTTCTCGATGAGATTTCCGGGGCCCTTAAATCTTTCGGTTTTTTATATATCGCCTTCGAGCTTGAAGGCTACTCTATGGGCAGCCTGAACCGGGCTATCGAACAAAGTCTAAGGAGATCAGTTTGAAAATTCTGCATTTTGAATGTTTTGCCGGAATCTCCGGAGATATGGCATTAGGCGCTTTTGTCGATTTGGGAGTTGATCCTGACGATATACGGAAAGAGCTGGAAAAGCTCGGCCTTAAAGGCTGGAAACTGGATTTTGCCCCTGAAGAACGGAACGGCATCACAGGGACCCGCGCGCATGTCGATACCGAATGCGGCGAAACCCCTGAGGCGGATCACGTTCACGAGCACAGCGGTCACGATCATCACGGGCATGAACATTCACACCATGAACATTCGCATCACGAGCATTTTCATCATGAGCATCATCATCGGTCCTGGAAGGACATACGGGGTTTAATCGAACAATCCGGGATACGCGAAGGCGCGAAGAACCGGGCTCTGGATATATTCCGCCGCATAGCCGAAGCTGAATCCAGGGTGCACGGCGTACCTGTCGGGGACATTGCGTTTCATGAAGTCGGCGCCATGGATTCGATCATCGACATTGCAGGCGCCGCTGTCTGTCTTGACTTATTGAAGCCTGACCGTGTTACGTGCGGCGAAATCGAACTGGGAGGCGGCACGGTGCGGTGCGCCCACGGGATACTGCCTGTTCCGGCCCCGGCAGTCCTGCTTCTGCTCAAAGGCGCTCCTGTTAAGACCGGGGGCTTCGACAAGGAAATGACCACCCCTACAGGGGCGGCGATACTCGCTTCTTCTGTGGATGAATATATTACCGGAGCCGCTTCCTTCAGGGCAGGCGAAACCGGGATTGGCATCGGAACGCGGAAGCTGGACAAGCCCAATATACTCCGGGTCTCGTTCAGGGAAAGCGCCGCCGCGGGCCTTTCAGACTCAGGCGGGAAGCCCTGGATTTCGGAAGAACTCATCTTCATGGAAGCCAATATTGACGACATGACCGGCGAGGCCCTGGGCTTCCTTATGGAACGGTTTTTCGAAGCCGGAGCCCTGGATGTTACCCTTACTCCTTGTACTATGAAAAAATCCCGTCCCGGGACCGTAGTGTCTGTGTTGTGCAATCCTGAAAAAAGCGATTCCTTACGGGAGCTTTTTTTCCGCTCTTCGACAACGATAGGTTTCAGGGAAACCAGGGTGAACCGGCTTTCCCTTAAAAGGGAAGAAGGGATCCTTACAGGGAATTTCGGGGAAGTCCGGGAAAAGACGGTGTTCCTGGGCAAAGAGAAACGGAGTTCCAAAATCGAATTTGAGGACCGCGCCGCTCTGGCCCGGAAACAGGGCGTTTCACTGGACGAAGCGGAGCGCCTGATCCTGGGAGTAAAATGTGAGCGGTCCTGACGTGTCTGATGATATGGGTTTCGCGTTTATCGATTCCGCGCGGCAGGAACGGACAGGCTACCCTGAGGTGGTTTACTGCGAGGGGAAAACTGTTGAACAGTCGGAGGCTATCATTATCCGTATGAGGGAAAAAGGGATCCCTGTATTAGGAACCCGGGCCGGCCCGGAACTGGCGGACCGCATCGGTTCCCGTTTTCCTGAAGCCGTGTATGACAGGACAGCCCGGATTCTCA
>JAITEW010000297.1 GCA_031281855.1 Treponema sp. | reverse complement strand
TAGGAAAAGAGCCTTTTCGGCAATAATACACAATGGCAAAATAGCAATGATTCATGAAATAAGACCTAATAGAGATTTTTGGACCCTTCCTGGCGGCGGCGTTGAAAATGGGGAGACATTAGAAAATGCTGCAGTTCGTGAGGCATTTGAAGAAACAAACCTAAAAATAAAAATTATTAGATATTTGTATAGAAATGAATATACAGGCGGAATACAATATTGTTTTTTAGCGGAACCGCTAAATGAAGAGGAAATAAAAGTTGGATATGATCCGGAAGTTGATATTAAAGAACAAACAATTAAAGAAGCGGAATGGAAGAAAATTGACGAAGTAAAAGATGACAAGATGGTATCTGTGGTGATAAAAGAATTAACACCAGAGGAAAAAAATAAATATAAAATAGAGTTGTTCAGAAACCTCAGTTTCTGAACAACCCTACTTTGTACTGTAAAAAAGCCCCTGTAAAACCCCTATAATAATATTAAAACGCCTGTTTCAGAATGTCAAAGGCGTCTTCAGAGGCGATGGTCCAGGGAGAGAATGCGTTAAACTCCAGGTCCCTGGCGGCTTCGGCTACAGGGACCAGCCGGTCCAGGGAAAGGTTGAATTCTTTGAGCCTTGCAGGGACCTGGAGTACGCCCATGCGGCGGCGTACGCTCTCCACCGCCATATTGGCGGCTTCGGCCACTGAGGAACCTTCTACGGGCTCGCCGATAAGGGCGGCCACTTTGGCCATCTTTTCCGGCCTTGCGGCTACCAGCTTTTCCAGCACATAAGGGAGGAGCACCGTGGAACTCCAGGACTTGGCCACCGGGAACCTGCCGTTCAGGGCGTAGGCCAAGGCGGTGCCTATACCCGGAGCGCTGATAGCGGCGCCCAGGGCCATGAGAAAGCCGGCTTTGACGGACCCCTGGATAAGATCGAAATTGCGGTTATCCGCATAAGAGTTGATCATCTGCCCGTAAAGTGAAATAGCCTGTTCCAGAAGGGAATCTGAAAGGAAACTGGACTTGACGGAACAGTAGGCCTCTACTGCTACGCAAAAACCGTAAAAAAAAGTGGTAGACGCGAATTTACCGCTCAGGGATTCTGAGAGCCCGCTGTCAATAACAGCCGCGGCGCAGAGCCCTTTGGGGGACTTTACAAGCTTTACCGAACGGTCCCGGGGATCCACAGCGATGAAGTAAGACGCAAAGAGAAAGGGGTCCCGCCCGGTAGTGGGGACAGCCACGAATGGGATAAAGCCTTTCTCCTCTTTTCTGCCGTCAAGAAGCTCAAAAACTTCCAGCCCCGAACCGGCGATAATAGAGGCCATTCTGGCGATGGACTGGGTTTTAAGGCCTCCAAAGCCGATAATGGCATTACAGCGGGCGCCTCTGGCCAGGCTGGCGGCGGTTTCAGCCACATCCGCAGTGGCCTGGGCGGGGATCTCATCGAAAAGTATCGCTTCCACACCGGCATCCGCCAGAACCGTGGTGAGCCGTTCGATAGCGTTGTTTTCGTAAAGAACCTGTTCAGTGGTTACCAGAACCCGGCTGCCAAAAACGCTGCATATTGACCCCACCCTGTTAACCGTATCCTGGCCGATTATGATTTCCGGATCCAGTTTATATACAATATCCGCCATCTATCACCTCAAAAAAAAGCGGAACCCGAGACAAGGATGTCCAGGCTCCGCGCTTTTTTCCTTTTCGACGGCTCTTAGCCGAAGAGAACGTCTATAATTCTATCCGCTGTGGCATTCAACACCTTGTCGTTGATATAGGACGGATCGTTAATTTTAGCTTGAAGCTCCACAACCTTATCAGCCCGTACATCCGGCGCGGCAGCGGCTAATTCCATCGCCCTGTACAGTTCGGCCTTTTCGACCGCTTCCGAAGAGATACTGATGGAATCGGTCTTGGGGGTTTCGCTGACCTGGTTGGCCCGTCCGGATTTTTTACCGGGCTGAATGGGATCTATGGAACCTATCCTGTCGATGGTCATACTCATATCCTACCTACACTCATTATCGGCATAAAAACGTGAATAGTTTACACGTTATTCACGTCCTTCCTCCATCCGCCTTATCCTCCCGGATACGTAGACGGAAAATTCACCCCGTATTTCATTTTTGCTGCTTTTTTCAATAAAAGTCAAGTGAATTTCCCGTGCAGAGCCCCGGAGGTACTCCTCATGAACTTTGGTCATCTCTTTTCCTACACAGACGTACCGTTCATTATCTAAATCGGCCAGATCTTCCAAAAGCTTAAGGATTCGGAACGGAGATTCATAAAGGACGAAGCCGGCGCCTGAATCCAGGAGTTCCCTGAGCCGGGAACGCCTTCTGCCCGGTTTTGGGGACAAAAAACCCTCAAAAATGACGCTTTTATCCATACCCCCGGCAACGCTTAACAGCGCGGCAAAGGCTGAAGGCCCCGGTACGGGGATAACCGGAAAACCGGCGGCAGCGGCCTTTTGGACCAAAACAGCCCCGGGATCGCTGAGCGCCGGGGTCCCTGCGTCGCTTGCATAAGCCACAGTCGCCCCTCCTTGCAGGGCCGCGATGACTTTTTCTGCGGCAAATTCCTCATTTTGAGCCCTGCAGGAAAGCATTTTGACGGAAATTCCGAAGCGGCTCAGGAGTTTAAGGGTCTGCCGGGTGTCCTCGCAGGCCACAAGATCGGCGTTTTTGAGGATTTCCACTGCCCTGAAGCTTAAATCTCCCAAATTCCCGATTGGGGTTCCGATAATATATAAAACTGCCACTAAACGCAGTATAGTATATTGAGGATTGAAGGGATAGATCGCGGATATGGGCCATTTTATTCAGGTTCTGTTTTTTGTCATCATCGCTACTGTCCTGCTCTGGTTCGGTTATACCCTCTTTTTGGGCGTAGGCATAAGCGCCCATGCCGGAGGAGGCCATTACCGGAAACGGCGGGGGCGGCGGCCCGGAGGCGAAAGTTTTCCCGGCGCTCCCCAGACCTGCCCGGTATGTTCAGCGAAACTAAGCGAAGGGGAGCTGGTCAAATCTTCGGCCTTCCCTTCCCTTAACGGCGGAAAGGACCGGTTCATGCACATACGGGGCTGCGTCTACTGCCTTCGCGGCGACAGGGCCCGGGTCTGCCCGGTCTGCGGCAGGGTCCTGAAAGACGATGAAATCCTGGTGGCCCGTATGTTCGAGCGCCCGCGCCGCCGTTCCCATGTCCATGTCCTGGGCTGCTCGCGGTGCAGAGGAACCGGAAAAAGCCCTTCCCGTTAGCGGTCTTTAGAAAAACGCCTCTTCAATCACGTCTTTGTCATCCAGAAGCGATATGCTCCCTTCGGTGAGGAGGGCGCCTTTTTTCAGGATAAGGACCTTTGAACAGACCTCCCTGGCGAAACTGAGGTTGTGGGTGGCAATGAGTTTTGTCTGCCCGAGGGATTTAAGGACAACGCCGAGAGAGCGTATCGCTTTGGGGTCGAGAAAGGCTGTAGGCTCGTCCAGCAGCAGTATCTTTGGCCTCATCGCGAGTACCCCGGCGATAGCGGCCATGCGCTTTTCGCCTCCTGAAAGATGGAGCGGCGAGCGGTCTTTGAGTTCTTCGATGCCTGTTTCCCGCAGGCTCGCCAGAGCGCGTCCGGCGCATTCTTCTTCGGAAAGCGATAAATTTCGGGGGCCGAAAAGCACGTCGTCCCAAACAGTCGGCATAAAAAGCTGGTCGTCGGGGTTTTGAAAAACCAGGCCCATAGCGGAGCGGACGGCTCCGGCGTTTTTGCTGTTGAGTTCCAGGCCGCCGGCTTTAACAGCGCCGCTTTGTATGGCCAGAATGCCGGTAAGGGTTAAAAACAGGCTCGTTTTTCCCGCTCCGTTAGCGCCCAGCACCGCAACGGAAGCGCCTTCTTCTACGGTAAAACTCAAGTCCCTGACAGCAGGGCTCCCGTTGGCGTGCACCGACGACAGGCTGCGCAGTTCCAGTATCACGTTCCTTTCCATATCCATAAAATAACAGATTAAAGCATACTGTAAAGGGAGAGAATAGCTTCGCCGGCAATGAGGGGAAGGTCAAAGGCCCTGCACAGGGCGCAGGATATGACCAGGGCGGCGAAAAAAATAACATCGGCCTTTTTCACAACCTGGGCCGGTTTTGTTTTCACGTCAAGGGAATAGCCCCGGCACTTCATAGCCGCGTAAATCCGCTCGCTGCGGTCCAGGGTCCGCAAAAAAAACGATCCCGCGAACATGCCGAAGTGTTTTATATCCACGCCGCGTTTTTTGTACTCAGGATGGCCGGCGCGGTGCAGCCCTCCCCGCAGATGATACGCCGTGTGCATTGCCGCCGCTTCCGGGCCGAGCACGCCAATATAACGGAAGGTCATCTCAAAGAGCATCACCGGAAGCGCCGGAACTCCGAAGCGGCGGAGCTGCGCGGAAATGCCGCTTATGGTTGTTACCGACGCGAGGAGTACCGCAGCGCTTACGCAGAGTACAGCCCTGAGCACCAGGGACGCGAGGGAAAGAACGCCGGCGCTCAGGACGAGGTTCCCGATAACGTAAGCCGGCGGCCTTTCAAAAAAGACATTGCCCAAGCCTGCGAAAAACACAAAGGGCGCCGCAAAAAGAGCCCGGCTGAATAAAAAACGTAACGGTATGCCCGCCAGAGGCGCCATGATCAAAGGATAAAAAACAAACGGAAGCATTGCGCTCACAGTATGGCGTTCAAAAGACACGAGCGCCCCAATATAGACAAGAGTCCCCAAAATCTTTACAGCAGGGTGAAGATTGTGGACGCAGCTTTGCTGCTGTGAGAATTTCTCAAACAACGAAAGCCCGTCCACAGAACGCTGGATATTCGGCATGCTTTACAATTACTATGCAGCTTGCGCCTTTTTGCGCTTTGCCGCAGAGATAACAAAACCAATTCCGCCTGCCAGGACGCAGGTGATTAACGCTCCCACAATGCCGGCAACGCTGGCGCCTACAGGCGGCGCGTCCTCGCCGGCTCCCTTGAAATTGTAATCAGGCATGAAAGAAGTCGTTTCCTGCAAAGCCCCGGCGCCTGCGTAGACAGCGCCTTCAGCTTCAAGTTCCGTACTGCCTGTAACCTTTTCGATGGACCACTCAAGCCCGTCGGGATAAGCCGAAGCGAAGAGCGACAGCAGGGCGCCGGTAATAAGCGCCGCAGCGCCTAAAGCAACCACCACTCTCTTCACCGGTACGCCCTGGGAAACGAGAGCGCCTGACGCGCTTGATTCCAAAATCTCCGGGCGCATCCTGTGCACGAAAATGAGCACCGCCGATGTGGCTGCCGCCTCGCCGACGGCGATGGCAATGTGAATGGGCAGCATTAAAAGTACGAAAGTGCCGAACGGAAGCGCCGTAATACCCGAAATAAGGGTTTCAAGCACCACAAAAAACGCGCCCAGCGGAAGGCCGGCGATTACCGCTGCAGAAGCGGCAAGCGCGATGCGTCCGGGTTTGAAATTCTTTGCCAGTGGCTTAAAAATAAAGGGATAGGCCAGAAGGCAGGGGATTACGCCCATGTTAAAGACATTACAGCCAAAAGCCAGAAGGCCGCCGTCGGCGAAAAACAGGGCCTGCACCAAAAGCACCGCCGCGATCGTCAGCAGCGCCGGAGCTGGCCCCAAAAAGCCGGCAAGAAGAATACCGCCGCCGATGTGCCCCGAGGACCCCGTGGCGGGAATCGTAAAATTGATCATCTGCGCGGCGAAAACAAACGCGCCCGCCACTGCCATGACGGGAAGTTTCTTTTCCCCAAGCTCGTTTTTGATTTTTGCCGTTGACCAGGCAAGCGCCCCGGCGCTGGCGGCCCACATTACACCGCCCACAGCGGGGGATATCAACGCATCTGCCATGTGCATAAAAAACCTCCATAAAAGAAAGAATTAACCGTATTAAACGGTTTTGAGAGATTGGGCTTCCTTCATAGAAGTTTTGCGCTGCAGAAGACCCCGCAGGCTGCAGGAGACGGCTTCATACCGTTCGAAAAAAGAATAAAATAGAAAAAAGAATTATGCAAGCAGGGATCTGATGCCTGCTTTGCCTATTCCGCATAAAAGAGGTATACTATGTTAATCAAGGAGCGTTTTTATGATCAATGTGATGATTTACAATGAAAATGTCCACGAAACCACGGTAGAATCGGTACGGGCTATATATCCTGACGGGATACACGGCGCCATAAAGGGGTTTCTGGAAAAAGACGGCGCTGTCGGCAAGATTCGCTGCGCCACCCTTAAAGATCACAGGGAAACCCTGAACAAGGAAGCCCTGGAAGACACGGATGTGCTCATCTGGTGGGGCCACATGAAGCATCACGAAGTAGATGACGAGGCGGTTGCCCGGGTAGTCAGGCGGGTCCTGGACGGTATGGGCCTCATCGTGCTCCATTCGGGCCACGCTTCAAAGCCCTTTCAGAAGCTCATGGGCACCGATACCCCCCTGCTCCGCTGGCGCGAGGCGGGAGAAAAAGTCCGGCTCTGGAACATCATCCGCAACCACCCCATTGCCCAGGGCCTGGACGAAAGCTTTGTGGTTCCTCATGACGAAACCTACGGCGAACCTTTCGGCATCCCTGCGCCTGATGAGCAGGTGTTCATCAGTTGGTTCCAGGGAGGCGAAATTTTCCGCTCAGGCTGCACCTGGCGCAGGGGGGAAGGAAAAATTTTCTACTTCCAGAACGGCCACGAAACCTTCCCGGTTTATCACCAGAAGGAGGTCCAGCTTGTGATCGCCAATGCCGTAAAATGGGCGTGCCCGCCTTTGCGGATCTGCCTCCGGGACCGGGGGCCAGGCAACGCGCCGGCTCTGGAAAAATACGAGAGCGACAGCGGCGGCTTTACCCCTGTAACCCGGGGCTGAAGCGGCCCGGATCGAACGAAAGCGATGCATTCCTGGTTTTGGCCAGGCATTCCGGTATGTATTTCCTCGGCGCTGATCCTGGCGGTGTCTGCCGTGTGTTCAGGCTGTTACACCCTCAAACAGGGGACGGCTATGCTGGGCTACCTGAACCGGGCGATCCCGCTGGAGGATCTGACGGAAAAGGGCGGCGAAGAGGACCGCCGTTTCGCGGAACAGGTTGAAGCTATACGCCGCTTCGCTATGGAGGAACTGGGGCTAAAAGAAAGCAAGAATTACACCCGCTATGTGGAGCTTGACCGCGGTTACCTGGCTGCGGTGGTTTCCGCTTCAGCAAAGGATTCCTTTACCCGGTACGAGTGGTGGTTTCCGGTAGTAGGGAAGGTCCCGTACAAAGGTTTTTTCAACCCCAATGATGCCCGGAAGGAACAGGCAAAGCTGGAGAAAAAGGACCTGGATGTCTGGATACGAGGGGTGAGCGCCTTCAGCACTCTGGGCTGGTTCCGGGACCCCCTCTACTCGTATATGAAGGAATATTCTACCGGGGAACTGGCGGATCTTATCATCCATGAACTCCTCCATGCCACGGTTTATTTGAAAAACCATTCCCAGTTCAACGAAGAACTTGCGGAATTCGTGGGCAGTGAAGGCTCCCGGCTTTATATGGAAAAAATTTCCTCCTCCGGGACCGCCCCGGCCGCATCAGGGGCAGCCGGCGCCGAACAGGAAGCCGCTGACGCAAAAGCGGACGGCTCCGCCTACATCGCGTTTATTCAGGAACTCATTGCGGAACTGGACGGGGTCTATACAAGCGGCATAAGCCGCGAAGAAAAGCTTAAGCAGAAAGCGGAGATCATCGCCGCAGCCCAGAAACGCTTTGCTGAAAACTACGATACCCTGTTCAAGACCGAATGGTACCGGGGCTTTTCCACCCTCAAAGTGAACAACGCCTACCTTGAACTCTACCGCCTCTATTACGAGGAAAACGACTGGTTCAAAGACCTCTATGCCCGCTCAGGCGCGGACCTCCCGGCTTTTATCGCAACTGCAAAAACCCTTACAGGCAAAAGCGCCGATCCCCGGGTTGAACTGGAGGAAAAGCTGATGAACAAACGCTAAAGCGTCCCTGGATCGTTGCCTGAAACCCTCCGGGGGAGTATATTTTCCAAGGGGGTTTTCATGAAAAACTCATTTGTTCCGGTAGTTGTTTTTACGAGCATTCTTTTTGCCTCTGGCTGCGCC
>JAITEW010000281.1 GCA_031281855.1 Treponema sp. | reverse complement strand
CGTTCCCCGTGGCTCAAAGATTCCCAGCGCCAGGGCCAATCGGCGGCTATCCCCAGTACGGACATGATACGCCTGGCGTCGCCGTCGGAAGATGAGAAAAACTCTTCGAGATCCGGGGCTTCGTCGGTACGCTGGGGGCAGTAGATCCCGCCCTGGCCGGTAATTTTCCCGCTCAGAGGCTCCAGAAGCCCAGCGGTAAGCATGAGGAACGTGGTCTTGCCCGCGCCGTTGTCCCCGGTGATTCCGGTCCAGCCGGAACGGAATTCAGCGGAAACATCTTCCAGCACCGGCTGAATTGAGGAAGGATAGGAAAAATAAACGGAATTAAATGATAAAACCACAGGACCTCCGCGCCTGGCGGCGTCCCGGTTAAGAAAGGTTAGACCTTAGGATTGTTAACCGGGAATTCAGAAATATACAAAGAGGGTCCGCCGCATGTCTGGTCTGCCTCTCTGTTTATTCTCTGTACACATTCCGGTCCTTGTCCTTTGGCTAGTGTGATATGATAGTTATTTTATATAGCAAGCGGTAAATGTTGTCAAGCGGCTTGGGTTGAATAAATGCCTTCCCCCCATAGACAGGTTCGGGCTATACCTTCACTTCCAGGTCAAAGCCCGCTCGGGCAAAGACCCTGCAGCGGACAAGGTCGCCGGGCCTGAGTTCCGCGCCGTTTGAGATCACCGCGGCGCCGTCAACGTCAGGGGCCTGGCAGGGAAGGCGGCCAAGGTAGAGACCCTCTTCTCCTTCAATCCTTTCTTCCACGATGCAGGGGAGGTCCTTCCCTATGAAACGGTCCATCTGTTTTTCGCTTATAGGGATCTGCTGTTCCTCAAGAATCCGCTTCCGCTCTGCCGCCGTCTTTTTAGCCACCTGGCGTTTCATCGAATACGCCGGGGTGCCCTCTTCCCGGGAGTAGGCGAAGCAGCCCATCCAGTCCAGCCGCGCCTTCTCCTGAAAATCCAGCAGCGCCCGGAAGTCCTCCTGGGTCTCCCCGGGGAAACCGGTCATGAATGCGGACCTGACGGCAGCATCGGGAAGCCGGGAGCGTATGGTCTCTATGAGGGCAAGATAGGTTTCGGCATTGCCCCTGCGGTTCATCAGGCGCAGGATTTTTTCCGATCCGTGCTGGAAGGGTATATCGAAATACGGGAGGAAACGGCTGTCCCTTTCCATGATGTCCAGAATAGGAAAAGGGAAATGATCGGGATGAATGTAGAGAAGCCTGACCCAGAAACCGCCTTCCAGCTTTGCTATCTCTTCCAGCAGCGCAGGGAGGCCAGGCTTGTAAGAACCGATGTCCTGCCCGATAATGCAGAGTTCTTTGATACCCCGGTCCAGCAGGGCTTTACATTCATCAAGAATGCCGGAAACAGCGCGGCTTTTGAGCCCCCCGCGTATAAGGGGGATGGCGCAGAAACTGCACCGGTTATCGCAGCCTTCGCTGATCTTCACATACGCCGATCCCGGCAGGGAAAGCAGCGGCCGTTTGCCGGCTGAAACAAGCCCGGCATCCGGGGCCCCTTCTGTATCCGCCCTTTCAGGCTCCCCTGTTTCCCGTCCGTTCCCGGCGGCTTTTGCAGCTGCTTCCGCTATGCCCGAAAGGTCCGTATTGCCGAAGAGGAGGTCCGCTTCCGGCAGGGCTTCGGAAAGTTCCGCCGCGTAACGCTGGGCCAGGCAGCCTGCAAGGAGGATCTTTTTTTCCGGATAAAGCCTGCGCCACGCAAGGACGGCGTTGATAGATTCCTGTTTGGCGCTTTCAATGAAACCGCATGAATTAACGATGATAAGGTCCGCGGCGCCGGCGTCTTCCGTTGTTTCCCAGCCGGCTTGGTTCAGGAAGGACATCATGGTTTCCGCGTCAACCTGGTTTTTTACACACCCAAAGGGATCGATATAATAGGTCATAGACGGCAGGCTTCGATCTTCGGAAGGAACGGCATTGCGCCTGGGAATTATTCCAGCCGCGCCAGGACCAGGCGGTAGCGGTTGTCTTCGTCCCTGACCCAGCGTATGTCCGCTACCACCACCTCTCCGGCGCCGCCCAGCTCCACAGGAACCGTCTTCCCCCCGCCTATTACCTGGAGTTTCGCCGCCTGGGCGTTGGAGACCCCGATGCGTACGCCGTTCTGGGCCTGGACATCAAGCTCCCCGGAACGCTGGAAGTATTCTTCGTTCCTGCCCTGGCGATCCCGTTCAAAGAGGACTTCCCAGCGGAAGAGGCAGTAGCCCTGGAACCGGGACTGGAGGGTGAAAGGGTAGGGATTTGGGGAAGTGAAAATTACCGCCGCTGCCTGAAGGTCGGTATTGAGGACTTCCGGAGGAGCCTCTGCGGAAACGCCGGCCCCTGCGGTCTGGCCCGGAAGGGTTTCCAGTTCAAACCGGAGCAGGGCCCCTGGGGCGCTGTTGTTTTTGACAAAGTCCGCCGCTGTAATCCGCAGTTCGTCAATTCCGTCGTTGTTAAGATCCACCGTAACTTCCTGGCTCAGATCCAGCCGTACCTGGCCCCTCGGGGTGGTAATAGTTACGGTGTCGCCAAGGCCCGAAAGCTCCAGCTTGTAGGTGTCGGCTTCCAAAGGGACGAGTATCGTATCCCCCCGGTAAAACCGCCGTTCCAGGGACCCGGTATTCATGGTATATTCCGCAGCAGGCCGGACTTCCGCAGCCGTTTCCTCGTCCTGCCTCTGGGGTATATGGGAGAAGAACCACACCCCTCCGGCGGCGATTCCCAGGATTGCCAGAACCGCCGCAAGGCCTGCCAGGATTTTCGGCAGCGGAGAAGGGTTTTTAAGGAGTTGTTCCACCGGCACCGGCTGTTCCTGGATTCTAAGAGACCGGTAAAGGGAAAGGACTTCGTTTACATCCAGCTCCAGGTAGGCGCTGTAATTCCGCAGAAAACCCAGGATATAAGGCTCCCCGGGAAACCCGGAAAAATCCTCCCGTTCCAGGGATTCAAGATAACGGCCTGAGATATTGATCTCCTGGCTCACATAGTCGATAGTGTAGCCTTTACTTTCACGGGTAGTTTTTAGCTTGTTCCCCAGGGATTCCAAGAGGGCCCTCCTTCAGTTTATTCGGTATCCCGGAACAGAAAATTGTTATACACATTGGCCGAAGCCGGGGAATCGTAGATAAAACGCCCTTCCGGGATCCCCAGGTTTGTCCGGATATTGGTGAAGTCGAAACGCACCAGTTCATCGGCAATGGTCCTTCCTTCTATACGCCGTATGAGGAGGGTTTCGGGATCAACGCTGAGGGTGATCTCCCTAAAGCCTTCCGAAACAGTCCGCCTGGTCAGCCGCAGCTTTACCGCTGTTTCCTGGGAACCTTCGTCCAGCGGAACCGGGTCGGGCCCTGTGATAAAAGCCGGAATATAATTCTTCCTGAGCAGGGAAAGCCCCTGGGCGGAAGCCATTGAGGCCCCTGTTGACGCCGTGGATCTGCGGGAGATTTCCTGGTTCAGAACCGCCCGGTAACCGGGAAGGTACACGGTAAGCTGCTCGCCGTTAAAGGCGATAACCTGGTTGGCGGGATCGGTAAAGTCGATACGCAGGAAAGAAGGGTTTAAAAAACTCACCTGCCCGGACATCTCGGTTCTTCCTGAACGTATGACCAGATGGGCTTCGTAGTCCCGTACCCCGCTGTACTGCTCCGATACCCGTTCCAGGTACCTTTCGGCGGTTACGATTTCCTGGGAAAAAAGAGAACACGCGAAAACCAGCGATAAAACCACTAAAGAGCAACTTCGTCTCACAAAAACCTCGTTAAACCTTATAGTAA
>JAITEW010000227.1 GCA_031281855.1 Treponema sp. | reverse complement strand
AACTGAAAATAATGTAAATTTTTCTATTAACGCTGTTGAAGAAGTTAAAAAAGCAAAACCAATCATTGATTTAAGAAATAAGATCAATGATAAAAATAATACTTAAAAAGACGATAGTGGACTTGTCCGATAACCCGGTTGGTTCTGGCCGAAAGGCTGTTGTTTTATGATGACGCCGCGGGAATAAGGCTAAGGGTCCACGGTTTGCCCTGGGGCCTGAAAATTCCGGAAAGCCCGCCTTCGGGAGGAACGAAAAGTTTTGTTTCCCTCTTGTCATGATGAATAACCGTTACCTGATCCAGCCGCCGGACCAGGAAGCGGAAAAAATTTCCTGCGCTTCCGGGAGGAAAGGGGCCGGCGCCAAGGAAGGCGTAAATGGCCTTTAGTTCCCCAAGGATCTCCTCTTCGCATAAAAGCGGGACCATTTCCAGCGATGTTTCCAGGGTCCGCATGAGCGAAAGGATCAGGGGGCCCGGTTTCAAAAGGCAGTAACCGGCATTTGTTTTTTTATACGATCCCGCAATGGCCCCAGCGGCTTCTTCCCGGCTCAGGCGGAAATTCCTGGCAAAAAAAGCGTCGCCGTAGTCGTCAAGACCCGATGTATAGAGTTCAAAATGTTCCGCCCCGATTACGGCGTACCTTGAAAAATCGGTCCCTGAAAAAACAAAATCCTCAAAAGAAGTTTCCTGTCCCGGCTGCCTGCTGTTCAGTTTGCCGAGTTCTTCCTGTACGGCGCAGAGCCGGGCATAGCGGCGGTCCAGTCTTTTTTGTATAACTCCCGTGAAGCCCTTCACGGGTCCTGCTGCCAGATCCCGGAGCAAAGGGGCCAGAGCGGGGTCCTGGGGCAGGTTCTCCAGAATGTCGAGGCCGGTCCGGTCTTCTCCTGCTTTACGATTTTCCATAAAGTGGTTATTATTAAACTATATTTTTCTTTTTAAGGATAGGACTATGGCAAAGAAACTAAGGTATGGAATTATCGGATGCGGCGGTATTGCCAACGGCAAACATCTGCCTGCAATTAGCAAACTAGAGGATGTAGAGTTTGCCGCTTTTTGCGACATCATCCCCGCGCGGGCCGAAAAGGCGAACAGCGACTACGCCGGAGGCAAGGGAAAGGTCTTTGCGGATTACAGGGAACTTCTGAAACAGGATCTGGACGCGGTCTGCGTACTCACCCCCAACAGTTCCCACAGTGAAATTTCCGTTGCGTCTCTCAAATCCGGCAAAAACGTGATTTGCGAAAAGCCTATGGCGAAAAACTACCAGGAAGCCCAGGCAATGATAGCCGCCAGGGACGAAAGCAAAAAACTCCTCACTGTCGGATACCAGAGCCGGTACCGGTCGGACAGCCTGTATCTCAAACAGGAATGTGAAAGCGGGGCCTTAGGGGAAATTTACTACGCCCAGGCCAACGCCATACGCCGCAGGGCTGTCCCCACCTGGGGGGTGTTCCTGGACGAGGAAAAACAGGGAGGGGGGCCGCTTATCGATATTGGGACCCACGCCCTGGATCTCACGCTCTTTATGATGAACAACTACGAGCCCGCCTACGCGGTGGGCACTACCTATCGCAAGCTGAACAACGACAAGAAAACCGGCAACGCCTGGGGCGACTGGGACCCCAAAAAATTCACCGTCGAGGATTCGGCCTTTGGCTTTGTGGTGATGAAGAACGGCGCCACCATTGTTTTGAGGAGCAGTTGGGCCCTGAACATCACGGAGGTCCGCGAAGCTTCTACCACCCTCTGCGGCACCAAGGCCGGGGCCGATATGCTCGCGGACGGAACCCTCCTTATCAACGGGGTAAAGAACGGCCGCCAGTACACCCTGAAGCCGGATCTCAACGCCGGCGGCGTAGCCTTCTATGACGGCGCTTCCGCAAAGCCTGAAGACATTGAAGCCCAGTGCTTCGCCGCCGCCATCAGGGGCAAAGGCAAGCTTTATGTCCTCCCTGAACAGGCCGCTGTGGTAACCAGGATTCTTGAAGGGATCTATAGCTCCGCAAAATCCGGGAAACCCTACTATTTCGAGTGATCCGAGCTTGTTTCAGCTTATTCCAAAACCCCGGTGCTGGCCGGGGTTTTTTACAGTTCAAAAATTTCATGGAGAAAAACCGCCGCCGCCTGGGCTACATTGAGGCTTTCCATCATCCCTGTACCGGGAATGCGGACCAGGCAGGAGCAGGCGTCTTTTACCACTTTAGGAAGTCCCGCTTCCTCGTTGCCCAGGACCAAAGCAATGCCCGGACGCTTCCCGGAACTGGGGGGCTTAAGATTTTTTGCCTGTGTTTCGACTATATAAGGCAGGTCCCGGATGCGCTGGCGGGACCGGCTTTCGGCGCCGATGGTAACAAGAAGCCTGGACGCGTCTTTGAGAAAAGCCGCGGTGTTTTGTACCCTTCTGACAGCCACATGCTCCATCCCGCCTTCGGCGACGCGGTAGGCGCTGGTGGTAAGCCATGCGTCAGGGGCTGGGCCGCGGCCCGCGAACTCCTGGCTTGGAGTCTCGGCAGCCTGATGGGGCTCCTCTCCTGAAACAACCACGTAAAAGGCGTCAAAAAACGCGGCGGACCGGACAATAGCCCCCAGGTTGTGATCGTTCCCCACTGAATGGAGGACCACGCCGGTCTTTCCTTCAAGGGCCCAGTGTTCAAGTTCCTCCGGGCTCAGGGCTTCCGTTACCGGGGCTTGTATCATAGCCACTACGCCCTGGTGGTGGCTGCTTTTGCATATCCGTTCCAGTTCTTCATCGCCACACAATTTGTAAGGCCGTTTCCGTTCGGCCAGGTTTTTGCAAATTCTGGTAAAATTTTTTAACCTGTCTTCCCGCAGGAAGAGGCGGTTTATCGTTTCAGGGTGGAATTCGGCTGCCGCTATAACGGCGTTAAAGCCGCACACAGCCAGTTCGTCAGTCAGTTTGTTGCGCATAAAATGAGTATACCAAAAAACGAGCGAAAAGAGCAGAGGGGATTCTCTACTAACAATTATCAGCGTTTTCTGCTAATCTCGATCCGATGATTGAAACCAGACGTGATTATTATGATTATACCGGCGGTGAAACCTATGCCGCCGAAATTGTGGAACTCCGCCCCGTTGACGGGGACAGAACCGCGCTTATCCTGGACAGGACTGTTTTTTATCCTGAAGGAGGGGGGCAGCCAGGCGACAGGGGCTTCATTAACGGTGTTCCTCTTCTCGATGTCCAGGAGAAAGGCGGGGAAATACTCCACCTGGTTTCCGCCTCATCTTCGGTCCCCCTCTCCCCCGGGCCCGCTGAACTGCTGCCGGACGCCCGCCGCCGCAGGGACTTTACGGTAAGCCACACCGCCCAGCACCTCCTTTCAGGGACCCTGCTCCGTCTGACAGGGCGGCCTACGGTTTCCATGCATCTGGGCGATGAGATTTGCACGATTGACGTGGACACAGGGGAAAACAGGGCCCCCCTGGGTTCCGAGCTTTCAGCCGGCGTGCTTGACGCGGTTGAAGACGCTGTTGCCGCTGCAATCGAAGAGAATCATCCTGTTGTTATCCACCTCTGTCCGCCCGAGGACCTGAAGCGTTTCCCGTTACGGAAGATTCCGCCTCAGGGTGAGGAAGTGATACGGGTCGTTGAGATCGAAGGGCACGACTTTTCGCCCTGCTGCGGCACCCATGTCAAATCCACCGGGGAAATCGGCATGCTCCGCATCTTAGGGGCTGAAAAGTACAAGGGTATGATCAGGGCCTCTTTTATTGCCGGACGCCGCTGCCTCTATGACAGCCGCGCCCTAAGGCGCAACGCCGACATCATCTCCCGGGCTCTCAAGGTTCCTGCAGCGGAAACCGGCAGGGGGGTCCTGGATTATATGGAAAAATCCGCTGCTGTTGAAAAGCGGCTCAAAGAGCTTGAAGAATGGGCCGCCGCTGTCCGGGCCGAGGCTCTGGTCAAACAAGCGGCCGGTTTGCCGGCAAGCGGTCCGGAAGGCAACCCCCCGGTTATCGTCGAATCCCTGTCCGGCGCGGGTATAGACGAGGTCCTCCGGGTTGGGCGGGCGGCGCAAAAGCTCACGGGCGCCGTTTTGGTTCTCGCATCGGAAAAGGACTGCAAATTCGCCGCCTTCTGCGGGGACAAGGGCGCTGATGTGCGCGTTGTGGTAAAAAACGCCTTCGAGGCCGCAGGCGGCAGGGGCGGCGGCGGGCCTTCGTTCTTTCAGGGCAGTTTCCCGTCCGCAGAAGCCCTTGCGGGGTTTATCGCGGCAATTAAAGGACGATAACAAGGGCCTCACTCATAAACACAAAAAAAATCTTTACTCTCTTTGGTTTTCGGTTTATACTATCTACTAATAGTTTGCAGTATTCCGGAGGAAACAGTATGAGAGGATTAAAAGGTAAAATTGCTGTAGTCACCGGCGGTTCCCGGGGTATTGGCAGGGCCATTGTCGAGCGCTTGACGGAAGAAGGGGTCAGCGTTCTTTTTTGCGGCCGTAACGGGAAGGCCGGTTCCCAGGCGCTGGAGGAACTCAAAGCCAAATACGGCGGCCAGGCTGCCTTTATCGCCGCGGACATGGAAGATAAAGACACGCCTGCAAAACTTTTCGCCAAAGTCAAGGAAGTGTACGGTGAGCCGGATTTTCTGGTTAATAACGCCTTTCCTTTTACCGCTAAAGGCATCGACGCGACCTACGAAGACTGGGTCCACACCTTTATGGCCGGCCCTGCGGCTTATGCCCGGATGATCGCCGAATTTGCCGTTTCACGTACAAAAAAAGAAGGAGCCATAGTCTGCGTTTCCAGCATATCCGGCCATATTGCCCAGCCCCGCCGGTGGACCTACAACGCGGCCAAAGGAGCGGTAAAACAGCTTATCCGCTGCGCCGCCCTGGATTTGGCTCCTGCGATACGGGTTAACTGTATAAGCCCCGGGTGGGTCAAAACCGACGAGGTCTTAAAGGCGACGCCCAAAAAAAGCTGGGAAAGCACCCCGCAGGCCTGGAAAGAATACCATCTGATGCAGCGGCTCCAGGAGCCTGAGGAAATCGCTTCCGCTACGGCTTTCCTGCTCAGCGATGACGCCTGCGCGGTTACGGGCCATGACCTCTTTGCCGATTCCGGCTATCTGGCTATGGGCCCCGAAGGGCTCGGCAAGACCGCCAGTTTCGCTGGGAGCGAGTAGAGGTTCCCCGATCTGTCAGGAAACTATAAGGAGGTTACCACCTGTGAGTAAAATAATCGATTTAACCGCTCCGATGTTTGACGGAGCGCCTACTATGCCTATGGATCCGAAAATGTCCCTTACCTGGCACTGTTCTCTGGAAACCCTGGGCTATAATCTGTCCCGCCTAACTACCTCAACCCACCAGGGAACCCACATGGACGCTGCCCGCCATTTTTATAATAACGGCGAGTGTATTGACGAAGTTTCCATGGACCGTTGCGTAGTGCAGGCGGTAAAGGCGGATCTGACTGCCAAAAAGCCGGGCGATCCTATCGAGCCCTCAGACATGGCCCCTTATGAGGACTATATCAACAAAGGGGCCAGCGTCCTGCTTCATACCGGCTGGGACAAGAAATTCCCCGATCAATCCTTCTTTTCAGGCTTCCCGTATGTAACAAAAGCCCTGGCGGACTGGTTCGTGGAGAAAAAAACCGGCTTAGTTGGTATGGACATGCCTACCCCTAACGGAACGGACTGGAAATATGTGCATATCAAAATGCTGGGAGCTGGAATTCTGATTGTAGAAGGGTTGACAAAAATGGAGGAGCTCCCCAAAAACACCCTTTTTACGTTCTATTCCCTTCCCCTCAAACTGCAGGGACGGGACGGTTCGCCGGTACGGGCTTTCGCCATTCTTGGCTAACAATACAAGGGATTTTATAGGAGATTTTTATGAAAACTACTGAAAGCGCGTTACGCTGGCCGTTTTCCGGTTACCGGGAAACGAATGTGTGGCAGGAATTTTCCGCCGACGGCTTTGGAAAAAAGGTTCAAGGCTGCGTTTATGAAGCCAGGACCCTGGCTTCTTCCTTTCCCCTCGGAGGGATTGGTACGGGATATCTGGGGATAGCCCCTTCGGGCAAAATCGGCGAAGTATCGGTTTACAATGACCATGTGCCGCCTGCGGCGTGGAACAGGGAATGGCTGACAATCCAGGACGGTAATGTCCGGGAACCCCTGTCCAGGGCTGAGCGGCGGGTATGGGGGCATTATCCGGTATACGATATCGCGGCGGTGTATAAGACCATACCGGTAGAGGCCGGTATCCGGGCTTTTAGCCCTTTTATACCCGGTGATTCCAGGGCGAGCTGCACGCCTGCCGCTGCCTTTGAGATCCGCCTGCTCAACACGGGAACAGTGAAGAAACAGTTGAAGGTTATTATCGATTTTCCGCCTGCCGCAAAGAAGCTGTGCGAATGCGCTCTGGCCTGTAGTGTTTCCGGAGAAATCAGCCCCGAAAACTCGCGCGCAACACTGGCGGTTTCCGTGGAACCAGGCAAAACAGTTTCCGTTAAAGCGGTCTTTTCCTGGTTTGCCCCTAACTGGAGGGACGCCGGTAATGAAGCGCATGTCAACTTCTATTCGACAGTGTACAAATCCGCCCGGGATACGGCAAAGATCGTGCTTGAGAATTTCGATTCCCTGCTGAAACGGTCCCAGGCGTGGCAGGAAACGGTGTACAAGACGGATTATCCGGTATGGCTTAAAGACGCCCTGATACAGAACATGTATAGTATCGCGAAGAACACCGTGTGGATAGCAAAGACCCGGAAGGACGAGTGGTGGAGCGGGGACAACGGGTGGTTTACCCATAACGAAAGCCACCGGGGATGCCCGATTACCGAAACCATGGTATGCCGGCATCATGGGCATTTCCCGTTCCTGTTTTTCTTTCCAGAACTGGAGGAAACGGCCCTCAGGGCGTTCCGGCATTTTCAGAACGAAGACGGAGAGATCGCCTTCTCTTTCGGGAACTCGACCTCTATGCGGGACGCTCGGTATCACTGCCAGCACCCGCTGGACGCGGGGTACTATGTGCAGCAGCTTTTGCAGTGGTATCAGCGGACAGGAGATAAAAAGAAGTTTGGCGAATACTATGAATCCCTGAAGGCCGCTGTGAGGTATCATTACTCACTGGATGACGACGGCGACGGCCTGGTAAACGATCAGCCCCATGTGCTGCCTGGCGAAATATGGCCTGCCAACCAGTTTTATGACATCTGGCCCTGGTGGGGGACTTCGGCCTATGTAGCCGGCGTGTGGCTCGCGACGCTGAAAGCAGGCGCGGCTTCAGCGGAGCTTATGGGAGACAAAGCGTTCAAGGCCGAGTGCGACAAGGCCTTTGCCAAGGGTATCAAGGCTTTTGACAAGAAGCTGTGGCGCGGCGATTTCTTCAGGATATGGACGAATCCCGAAGGCAGCGAGAACTGCGAGGTAAGCCTTGGGAACCAGCTTATGGGGGACTGGTGCGCCGCGATAACAGGGACAGGGCCGGTAGTGGACGCGAAAAAAGCCAAAACAGCCCTGGACACCGTGTGGCGCCTCAATGTAGGCAGCACCCTGTACGGCATGATCAACGGAGTTACCGAAGACGGCAAACGGTTCTACTCCAAGCAATACGAACAGGCCCGGGACAAGGACAAGCGCGCCCTGGCAAATTCGATTCAGACAGACGAAGTTAACGATCATTCGGCCCAGATTTTCATTGGCGAGAACTTCGCGGCCGCCATGACCTTCCTCTACAAAGGGCGGAAGGAACAGGGCCTTGAAATCGGGAAACGGCTCTACGAGATGATTTCGCTGCATACCCGGACCCCTTGGGATCAGTTCTGCCTTTACGACTCTTACAGCGGAGAGCCTGTCTGGGGGAATGACTACTATTCCAACATGATCCAGTGGCTCCTGCCGGTGGCCCTTGAAGGGAAGAGCCTGGAGGAATTCTTCGCCGACAAAGGCAACCTCGTCAGCCGGATTATCGCCGCAGGAAAAGAAAAGAAGGCGCCGAAAAATGTCAAATAAGTACGCCTGGGTTTGGAATGTAAAGGAAGAGTGCGTCCAGGAATATGTGAAGATGCACCTCAACCCGTGGCCTGAAATCATGAAAGCCCACTCTGCGGCGGGAATCAGGAATTATTCCATCTTCCAGAACGGAACGCAGTTCTTCTACGAATTTGAATGCGACGGCGATCCCGCAGAGGCATTCGCCAAAATGACGAATGATCCGGACTGCATACGCTGGAACAGCATTACGTCAAAGATGCTGGATATTGAGTCCATGAAAAATGACGATCTCAATACAGGCCTGAAATTCCTGCGTGAAGTTTTCTATCTCGGGTAAAATACAGGCCCCCGGCGCCGCAACACCGGGGGCTTAAATCATCGCGATTCCGCCGTTAACGTCGATACAGGCGCCGGTAATGTACGATGCGTAATCGCTGGCCAGGAAGAGAACCGCCCCGGCTACATCCTCCCCGGTGCCTATGCGGCCCAGGGGTACGGCCTTGGGATCGTAGCCGTAAGTGACGGTCATCTCTGTGGCGATAAGGCCTGGGGAAACGCTGTTCACCCTTATGCCCTTAGGAGCCCCGGCTTTGGCGAGGCTTTTGGTCAGCGTAAGAACCGCCGCTTTTGAGGAAGGATAATCGGGAGTCACCACAATGCCTCCCCCCCGGCCAGCCTGGGACGCCATGTTGATAATACAGCCGCTTTTCTGTTTTTCCATGGCCTTGAAAGCCTCGCGGCAGATAAAGAAAAGGCCTTTTACGTTAATATCGAACGTAAGATCCCACTGCTGTTCGGTCACCGCGAACAGGTCCCCCATACGGGAAACCCCGGCGCAGTTCACCACGATGTCCAGGCGGCCCATCTGTTTGACCGCTTCGGCTATCAGGCCGGCGTCCGCCGCTTCCCGGCGCAGGTCGGCGTCAATGCAGACGCTTTTGACCCCTGTTTCTTTTTCTATCCCTGCGGCAGTCTCCGAAAGGTTCTCTTTCCGCAGATCCGTAAGCGTCATAGCGCCGATCCTGTGGCGCGCGAACATAAGGGCGCAGGCGGCGCCGATTCCCCCTGCGCCGCCGGTTATTAAGGCCGTCTTGTTTTCCAGACTAAACATTTGATAAGCTCCTGGGGAAGCAACTGGCATTTCCCGGTAATTCTTGTATTATAGTATATTGGAATTGATGGGTACAACAGGGCTTAAACGGTGCGTTTAAACTACCGTACCGTACTTGTATCATTCAAAAAGGGGTGATAGAATAATAGTCTGGTGGTGGACCTGTATTTGCCGGAATACGGCCCGGCTGCCGGGCCCGGAGATTTGCGCTTCATTAACGTCAACGGGTCCCTCAGGAAAGGGCATGATGTACACAACCTGTTTTAGTTTAGTTGACAATACTCTTAAAGAGCAGTATCATGAAAAGCATACTGGTTTTTAGATTTTTGCAAAGGGAGGTGTTTTTATTTTGAATTCGTTAAGCTCAATAACTACAACAAGTATAGTAAACAAGCATTTGTCTTCTCCTCATGCGGGGGGGGGGGCGCGCCCCCGCCTGCAAGGGC
>JAITEW010000201.1 GCA_031281855.1 Treponema sp. | reverse complement strand
GAAGCAAGAAACGAAACAGGAACCAAAAGACAGCAGGGCGGCAGTTTACGCTAAAGACATTTATATAAAACTCTATAGTTTATGAAATCTAAGGTTGCTTTCCCAAGAACTAAAGTTTCGGGAAAGCCTCTTATACCAGGTTATTTAGTGTCTGTCCATAAAGCTGGCTGCTTTACGGACAGACACTGATTATTAATACGCGATACCCTGGGCTTTCATCGCTTCGGCGACCTTGAGGAAACCGGCGATGTTCGCGCCGGCTACAAGATTGCCGGGCTTGCCGTATTCGGCTGCCGCGCCGGAGGCGGCTTTGTAAATGCTGGTCATAATGCCGTCCAGCCGCTGATCAACTTCCTCGAAAGACCAGGAAAGGCGCAGGCTGTTCTGGCTCATCTCCAAGCCGGAAGTGGCCACGCCGCCGGCGTTCGCGGCCTTAGCGGGACCGAAAAGAATTTTGTTTTCAAGGAAATAGTCCACCGCGTCCGGGCGGGTAGGCATGTTCGCGCCTTCCGCAACGGCAATGACGCCGTTTTTGACCAGCGTTTTGGCAGCTTCGATATCCAATTCATTCTGGGTAGCGCAAGGCAGCGCGATATCGCATTTAATCGTCCAGATGCCCCCGCTGCCTTCCTGGTACACAGCCCCCGGGACCCGTTTGACATACTCGCTGATACGGCCGCGCTCAACCTCTTTGATCTGCTTGACCGCGTTGAGATCGATCCCCCTGGGATCGTGGATGTAACCGTTGGAATCGCTCAGGGCCACAACTTTAGCTCCCATCTGGGCGGCTTTTTCCGTGGCATAAATGGCGACATTACCGGAACCGGAAATAACCACGGTTTTGCCCTGAAAACTCTCGCCGGCGGACTTCAGCATTTCGCGGGTAAAGTAGCAGAGCCCGTAGCCCGTAGCCTCGGTACGTACCAGGGAACCCCCGTAGGAAAGGCCCTTGCCGGTCAGCACGCCTGCGACATCATTGCGGATACGCTTGTACTGGCCGTACATAAAGCCGATTTCCCGGCCTCCCACGCCGATATCGCCGGCAGGAACGTCCGTAAACTGGCCGATGTGCTTTTCCAGCTCAGTCATAAAGCTCTGGCAGAAACGCATAACTTCGCTGTCGCTTTTGCCCTTAGGATCAAAGTCGGAACCGCCCTTGGCCCCGCCCATGGGAAGGGTGGTCAGGGAATTTTTAAAAGTCTGCTCAAAGCCCAGGAATTTGATGATAGAAAGATTCACCGACGGGTGAAGGCGGAGCCCGCCCTTATACGGGCCGATAGCGGAGTTAAACTGTACCCGGAAGCCGCGGTTGACCTGTACTTTCCCCTTATCATCAACCCAGCTTACACGGAAGATGATCTGGCGTTCAGGCTCGACAACACGATCAAATACGCCGGCCCCTACCAAATCGGGACGGCGCTCTACAACAGGTTCGAGGCTCTCCAGAACCTCATGGGCAGCCTGCAAAAATTCAGGCTCACCAGGATTGCGTTTTTCCAATGACTCAAGCAGCTCACTCAGATAATTGTTCTTCAAGATGGACTCCCTTTCCAATAAAACTATTGGATGAAATAATGTGGTATATGAACAGTGTAGTAATAATATACCTATATTCCAAAATAGTCAACAAAATTTGATATTTTGCTTGTTTTTGCCCTTTCTTTCGTATTTTATTTTTATGTATGAGGCATTACGGGTTGTAGACACACCAAACCCTACCCGGTATACTCAATAAACCGGCCCAGTAGCTCAGTGGATAGAGCGAGTGCCTCCTAAGCACTAGGTCAGCCGTTCGATTCGGCTTTGGGTCAAATATTTCATACACAGAGCCCCTTTCGGGGGAAAGAGCGAGAGTATCAGCGTGTACTTGCCAGGTTTAAGACGATACTGATCCGAAAAGCAGCAGACCGCATTCCATGGCTTCAAGGCGCTGAAAAACGGTAAGGGTTTCTCCCTCGTTCTGACACCGGGGCTTGAGGTTACCGCTCCGCGCAATCATTTCCACCGGTTCGCCGTTTCCGCCGGGCCGCCATAGTTTGATACGGTCCACGGGGTCTGCGGAACCGTTGATAACAAAAAGCGCCTGCCTGCCCTTGTCCGCAAAGGCATACGCGCCGAAATTGACGTGATCTGCCGCCATTATGCCGGATCCTGAAAAACGGAGGGCCGCTTTTTGCAGTTCCCGGAAGATTACCCGCCGTCGCAGTTCGTTCAGCGCCATGGGAATATAGCCGTTGCCGCTGTACGGCAGGATCAGGACGCGGCCCTTGAAAACAACGGTCCCGTTCCCCTTCCGTTCATGAGCGGGGGAAAAGAGGCCGCCCAGTACCCCGGCGTCTTTTTCATACTCAATAAGATAGATGAATTCAAAAGAACTCTGGGCGCTTATCCTCGGAACCGCGTAGCCTTCTTCGCTCCGGGCCATTTCCTCGTAAGACACCACAGCCTCGTCGGAAGGAACCCTGGTAACATTGGTAATTCCCGCGAGGCTGCCGGCGCCCATTTTATAAAGGGTTTCCGCGGCCGCGCCGTCCAGTATCACAAAATTGTCCGCAAAAAGGGCTTCAAGCTCCGGCGCCTTAAGGTTCCTGAAAAACTGCCCGCTTACGGCGGCGATTTTTCCCTTGACGGCTTTCCGGTCCTTGTTGTAGACGAAAGGAACGCCCATGCTCCCGAAAACGCCTCCCCAAAAATTTTCATGGGGATAAAGTTCTGCCATGTCCCGGCCGTTTTCGGTGTGCAGGGTATAGGAAGAATCAGGCGAAAAAAGAACGTTTATCCCCTCACGGGTCCACTTGAAAACGCCTGTTTCGTTACAGGCCGAAAGAAAGGCTTTGCTTCCGGCCAGGTTTTCGGCCTGGCCGGCCATAGGCGCGGCGTTTCCGGAAAAATCGAGTATGTCCATGGTAATGCCGTCAATGCCCAGGGCCAGGGCCGTTTCGATCTGGTAGCGGGTAAAAGCACGGGACTTGGATGCCCTGGGAAAAGGAAAGTTTTCAAGTTCGGGATACACGACAGTTTCCGGGGGCAGGCAGGCCCGGGAGAGGACGGAAACGGTGTTAAAATACCACAGGTACTCCTGAGGGGCGCGTTCGTTGTACGCAGGAAGATGAGGGCGGTTTACAACAGCGCCGCCTTTACAGAGTGCGCCTAAAAGCCTGTCCCAGTCCCGGCCTTCGGCGCAGTGCACCGAGGGGTCCGAAGACATAAGACCCAGGGCTGTGGAAGGAGAAACCTCCCGCATAGCGCTGTTGAAAGCTTCCGCCAGGCCGATCATGGTCTCCCGTGCGGCGTCGAGCCAGATTTTCCGGTACAAGTGGGGAACTCCGGGCCGCAGTATTCCTTCGACAAACTCTTCCCTGGTCAGGTTTTTTCCGGCGCGTTTTGAAAATTCCTCTATATGCCGCTCGCAGAAACATCCGCCCCAGCGGAGGGGATGGTGATTGTGGAGCCTGAAATCGTCTTCGATCCAGAAGATCCTCGGATTAAGGACGCCGAAACGTTTTAACTGATCCGCGTAATAGGCCCTGAACCCCGGGTCCAGGGGGCAGGCCGCAACCGCCGCTTCCTGCCCGTCAGGGTCAACCATGAGGCCGAAGTTCTGGCCAGGACGGAGCCTGCGGCCCCTGTCGGTATGGTAGAGGGTGGTCCAGTTATTTATCGAAAAGGTCATGCCCTGTTTTTCAGTCAGAGCTTTAGCTTTCTTGAAAAAGCTGATGAACCGTTCTTGCTCTTCACCGGTAAGATGCCCCTGGCTCAATTCTTCAGGGGCGCAGAAAAAGGTGATGTCGTCAATCCCGGCTTTGGCGCAAAAATCCATCCCCATAGACAGGGCCT
>JAITEW010000185.1 GCA_031281855.1 Treponema sp. | reverse complement strand
ATGTATAGGCGCTCGCCCTGGGGGTTTTATGGTTTAAGCCGTTATGATATACTCATTTGATATTTTTTCAAGGAAGCTGTTTATGAATCCGGCGCTAGAAAATTTGAAGGCCAGGGGTTTTTTTGCCCAATGCACCGATGCCGAAGGGCTTTCCCGTCTTATGGACCAGGGACCGGTGACGTTTTATGAAGGGACCGACCCTACCGGCGGGAGCCTGCACATAGGCCACATGGTTCCATACTTCGCCTTCCGGCACCTCCAGGCAGCGGGGCACAAGGGCCTTGCCCTCCTGGGCGGGGGGACCGCCCGTATCGGCGACCCTTCGGGCAAATCGGAGATGCGGAAAATGCTGAGCTACGAGCAGTTGGACAAAAACACCGAAGCCATCAGAGCCCAGCTTGACCGGTTCGTCTCGTTCGACGGCGATACGGCCAGGAGCGTCAATAACAAGGACTGGCTTGCAAACCTCAACTACATAGATTTTCTGCGGGAAATCGGCAGCCATTTTTCCGTGAACCGCATGCTCAGTTTCGAGTCCTACAAGATCCGCCTTGAGACGGGGCTTTCGTTTATCGAGTTCAACTACCAGCTCCTTCAAAGTTACGATTTTCTCGAACTCTACCGCCGTTACGGCTGCCGCCTCCAAATCGGCGGCGATGACCAGTGGGGGAACATTGTTGCCGGAGCGGAACTTATCCGCAGGGTCGAAGGCGCCGAGGTCTACGGCATAACCTTCCCGCTCGTGACCACTGCGGACGGCAAAAAGATGGGCAAAACCGAAAAGGGCGCTATCTTCCTCGATCCGGCCCTTACTTCTCCTTACGAATTTTTCCAGTACTGGCGGAACGTCCAGGACGCCGACACGCGCCGTTTCCTCCTTATGTTCACGTTCCTCCCTGTTGAGGAGTGCGAAGCCCTTACCGGAGCGGGAAAGAACCCCAATGAAGCCAAGGAGCGCCTGGCCTGGGAAGTTACCTCCCTTATCCACGGGAAGGAAGAGGCCGATACGGCTCTTTCGGGCGCCAGGGCAGCTTTTGGCGGCGAAGGCGGGGACAGGTCGGCTATGCCTAAAGCGGAACTCCCGCTGGCGCGCTTTGAAGCAGGTTACAACGTCGTGGATCTCTTTGCCGATGCGGCCCTGGCGTCTTCCAAGAGCGAGGCCCGGCGCCTTGTCCAGCAAGGCGGCGCTTTTGTGTCCAAAACCGGCGGCGCACTTGAAGCGGTCCCTGACGTAAACGCCCTCATTACCGCAAGCCGCCTGGACGCCCAGGGGGAGCTGGTGCTCAGGGCAGGCAAAAAACGCTACTGCCTGGTAGTTACCGCGTAACTGCCGGCGCTGGCGGCTCTTTTCGTTCTCTTCTTTTCCGCTAACCTTCCGATAATCATACTATGATGCGGAAAAGCCTGGTTTTGCTCCTGGAGTTCCTCTTCTTCCTGGCCGTAGCAGGGGCCCAGGATCTTTCCCTGGGAACAGGGGATCTCAGGATTGAACAGAAAGCAGACGGCGGTTTCCACCATTAGATACGGAAAAAACCGGGGATTTCCTCGGTGCTCCTTACGGAGTCCACCAGGGATCCCTCCCTCAGTTCCGACAACTACGCTTACAGGGCCGCCGAATGGAACCCGGTCAACGGCGATGAAATGCGCCTGCTGAACGGTCTTCCCCTGTCCGGGAGGAACGCCGTTCATTCCCTCATCGACTCCAGCCCGGAGATCTACCCCCCCCTTGGAGAAGCCTTTCATATTTTCATCCCCTGGATCCTCTATTACGGTTACGAAAACACCCGGCATGGGGAAGTCTACATAACCGACGGCGCGTACCTGAATATCCGCTCTTTTGCCCTCCCTTACGCCGATTACCGCAGCAGCTTCCGGGACAACCCTTTTGTTCTCAGAGTAACCCAGAAACGCCTGGAAGGCCCTCCTGAAGGGAATTACATGAAGGAAACCGAGGACGCCTTCAGAGAGATAGCCGAAGGGGCAGGGGGGTACCTGGTCCGGGCCACAGGCCCCGACGATCTTGTGGACCGCATCAGGACCATTCTGGAAGAAGAGAAAGGCAAATCCACGGACATCGTCCTCTGCCTGGACACTACCGCCAGCATGAAGGATGATATTGACGTGGTCCGGCGCATGCTAATTCCTATGCTTGAAGAAATTATCGCCCAGTTCAAGAGCTTCCGCATCGGCATGGTGCTTTACAAAGATTACTATGACGAATATCTCAACAAGGTTCTGCCTTTTACCGGTGATTTCGCGGTTTTCCAGCGCAGCCTTAACGCTATCAGGGTACTTGGGGGGCGCGACATCCCGGAAGCGGTTTACGAGGCCTTATACGAAGGAGCAACGGCGTTCCCGTGGGAAGCCGAAAGCCGCGTGATGATCCTCGTCGGAGACGCCCCTCCTCACCCCAGGCAGCGCGGCAGGGTTTCCAAGACCATGGTAGACGAGGCTGTGGCGGAACGGGGACTCAAGGTTTCGGCGATTATTCTTCCCCAGTAGGCGTCCGGGTTTTGCCGCGGCGGTTCTCGATTTCCGTTATCGTATCCAGGATTTTCCGGGACAGGATCTTGAACTGCTGCGGGAGCAGTTCTTCGTCCGGGTTGTTGTCGTACCTCGCAAGAAGGGACGTGAACTCTTCCCTGGCTTCGTCGTATTTTTTCTGCTTGTAGTGAATAAAGGCGATTTCGTATTCCGCTGCGCATACGTATTCCATATCCTGCGGAAACCGCTCCAGGACAGCTTCGTAATACTGAAGGGATATTTTATACCGGTTCCGGTCCGACGCTTCCTGGGCCCGCTGGACCAGTTCCGCCGCAGTTAACTCGCTGCCAATATCCACAGGCCCTGACATGCACGATGCAAGTAACACTGCAAAAAGGGGAAAAAGAATATATTTACCCATATTCATAGCACTGCTATACCGTACGACAATCCGCTCATCATCCATTTTTTGAATATAGTTTCAGGGGGCGAAATAGTCAAGATACGGATGAAGTCCGGCGCAACATCGCGCTTAACAGGACCGATACCGGGGACATGACGGTTAGTATTATAGAAACCTGGCATCCCCGGGAGCTGTTTACGTATTTTGAAGGGGAGAACAATGTAGACACATTATGGACAGACACTATCTATACGCGATATTGAGTGCGAACAAGGAGACCATACGGGAGGTAATCAACAACCTCGCCCTGAAGGGCGAGGTATGCTGTTCTCGTAAGGTATTGCATTCGGGGTCTAATACCTTTTTAACCGCCCTAAAGGGCGGGGTATTAGACCCCTCAGCACGAATAAA
>JAITEW010000170.1 GCA_031281855.1 Treponema sp. | reverse complement strand
GGCTGTCCCCTTACCATGGGCGGCCCCCTGCCCCATGTGATCGCCGCCAAAGCCGTGGCCTTCCGGGAAGCCTCGAAACCCGGCTTCAGGGACTATGCCAAAAAAATCGTGGAAAATACCCAGGCTCTGGCCGCAGCGTGTTCCGGGAACGGCCTTGATGTCCTTACAGGGGGAACCGACAACCACCTTTTCCTGGTGAATGTCCGGAACCTGGGGCTTTCGGGCCGCCAGGCCGAGAGCAGCCTTCACGAATGTAACATCACCCTTAACAGGAACAGCCTGCCTTTTGATCCCAACGGCCCGTGGTACACATCGGGGCTGCGCATCGGTACCGCCGCGGCCACCAGCCTGGGGATGGGCAAGCCCGAGATGGAAGAGCTCGGGGCGATCATTTCCCTGGTGCTGAAAAACACTTCCCCTGAAAAAGACGCGAGGGATCCCGGGAAATTGAGTAAAGCCAAGTATGTCATTGACGGCCGCGCCAAGTCCGAAGCCCTTGAGCGGGTGAAAAAACTCCTGGACCGTTTCCCGGTTTACCCCCAGTTGGATCTTAAGCTGCTTAAAGACGCTTTTGCAGGAAGTGAATCATGATACAGTCAGCGGTTATCGGGCTCGGCGTTATCGGCAGGGTTCATGTTGAGGCAATAGGGTCCCTTAAAAACGCGAGGCTTGTCGCGGCTTGCGATACGGAGCCTTCAAAAAAAGAGGGCCTCCCCGCGGGGACGGCGTTCTATACCGATTACGAGGAAATGCTCGGCAGGGAAAAGCCCGCTGTGGTCCATGTCTGCCTCCCCCACTGGCTCCACTACCCGGTAGCGAAAAAACTGGCCCAAAGGGGCTTCGATATATTCGCCGAAAAACCCCTGGCCCTGAACGCCGCCGAAGGGGAAGAGTACTGCAAACTCGAAAAACAGCACAACGTTAAAATCTGCCTCTGCTTCCAGAACCGCCTTAACCCGACTACGGAAACGCTCCTCAAGCTGCTGCGTTCAGACGAATACGGCAAGGTAACAGGGATACACGGCTCAGTGGCCTGGTACCGCTCAAAGGAATACTACGAGGCAGGCCCCTGGCGGGGGATTATGGCGCAAGCCGGAGGCGGCTGTATGATAAACCAGGCCATCCACACCTTAGACCTGATGCAGTACCTTACCGGAAGCCCCCTGGCCAGCGTCAAGGGAACTATCAGCCAGATGCTGGATTACGGCGTTGAAGTGGAGGACACCGCCGCTGCGCGCATCGGTTTCAGGAACGGCGCTTCGGGTTTCTTCACCGCTTCTATTGCCAACTTCGAAGACGAAAACGTGGAAATCACGGTCCGCTGCGAAAAAGGCGCCTTTGTCATAAGGGACAAACAGCTCTTCAGGATCGACGGCGAAACCCGGGAACTCCTGGCTTCTGATTCAGGCGCCTTCGCGGGCAAGCAGGTCTACGGCAACAGCCACGTCAAACTCATCGAAAAGTTTTACCACGAGCTGGAATCAGGCGGCGGCGATTACATCCACCCCGAAGAGGGCCTCCCTTCGCTCAGGATTATCGACGCCGTAAGGGAGAGCAGCAAAACCGGAAAGACGGTCTGCTTCTGAACCGTTCCTACCTGATGTCGAAAACGCTCCGCAGCTTCAGACTGCCGGCTTTGCCGCTTATGATCTTCACCTTCTTTTCCCCGGCGTTCATGTCGAAGTAGTTGTCCGAAAGCACCAGGTCCTGGTTCCTGTTCTGGATCTCCACGCTCTTGGCGTAAGCCGAGGCCTTTATTGTAATGGTGTCGCCGGCAACCTTGTAGCTTAGCTTCGGGTCAGCCCAGTGGAAGAACTTGGGCAGGGAAAAAATCACCGTTCCTTCCGAGATAAGGGCGCTGCCGTCGTAGAGGTGGTAGCTCAGGTACTCGTCGTTCAGGGCCAGGTCCGGGACTTCCACCTTGTCGAGCCAGACCGAGCTCAGGGCCGGGACTTTGACAGGGACGGATTTCTCCTTGAGAACTTTTGCGGTCCTGTCCCGGAGTTCCCACTTTACCGTAAGCTTTTTTTCGGTCATGGTTTCGTTGGCTGCCGAGAGGCGGAAGCTCTTTTCGATCTTCGCCTTAACCAGGGGCTGGTGGTTGGCGTTGGGGTTCTGGGTAAGGAGCCCTTCCTCGTGGCACGAGATCATCACAGGCTGGAAGAAGCGTTTGGCGTAGTAGTGCAGGGCTTTCCAGCGGAAATAGTAGTCGATAGAAGCCCAGGAAGCCACAGGCCAGCAGTCGTTGAGCTGCCAGTAGATGGCGCCCATGCACCGGCCCCTGTTGCGGCGGAAATGCTCCACTCCGTACTTGATGGCTTCCGCCTGGAGGAGCTGGGAGGCGTACAGGAGGGTGTCGAAGCTGTTGGGATAGAGGAAGGTCTGGTACATATAGTTCATGATCTTCCCGTTAGCGGCGTTGTTCCGCTGGTGCCGTTCCATCACGTAAGAAAAAACGTTCCTGTCTTCAGGGAGCGTGAAGCTCTCCACGGTCTTGAGGGCCGGGAAGGACTGGAAGCCGAACTCGGAAGCGTAGCGGAAGTAATAGTTCCTGTAGTCCGAAAAGGGTTTGTTGCCGTGCCACACTTCCCAGTAGTGGACATCGCCGCGGTTGGGATCGTTGGGCTTGTCGAAGCTCCCCCCGGAAGAAGGGCTCGCGGGCCAGTAGAAGGTTTCGGGATCCAGATCTTTGAGGATCTGCGGGAAAATGTACTCGTACATTTTGATGTAGTCGGCTTTCTGCTTCATAGAGCTTACCCAGGTCATCATATCGACGAACATCTCCATCTCGTTGTTGCCGCACCAGAGCCCCAGGGATGCGTGGTGCCGCAGGCGTTTGATGTTGTCCGCCAGTTCGGCGCGGATGTTTTTGTCAAAGGCGTCGTCAAGTTCGTACACAGCGCAGGCGAACATGAAGTCCTGCCAGACCACCAGGCCCAGCTCGTCGCAGATATCATAGAAGAAATCGTCAGGATAATAGCCGCCGCCCCAGACCCTGAGGGCGTTGAAGTTGGCCGCCACGCACTGTTCCAGAAGCTTCCTGGTTCGCTTGGGATTCACCCTCGAGAGGATATTGTCTTCAGGGATATAGTCGGCGCCCATGGCGAAGATCTGTACGCCGTTGACCTCGTGGGCAAAACTTTCGCCCCACTTGTCTTTCTGCAGGCGCATGGTCATAGTCCGCAGCCCTATGCGGCGTTCCCAACTGTCGAGTTCAACGCCCTTAGGGGAAAGGAGGATCACCTTGACGGTGTAGAGAGGCTGGGCGCCGTAGCCGTTGGGCCACCAGAGCTCCGGCTTTTCGATGGTGATTTTTTTGGGGGAACCGCCGTACTCGGTTGATTTCCCTTTGGGGCTGGTAACAACGGCCTTCCAGGAAAACTCCTGCGCCTTATGGAGTTCGGCGGCTTTTTCGATTTCCACCCTGAGGCCCAGGTCAACGGCGTCTTTCCTGTGTTTCTGGGTGATATACACGCTGTCTATCCTGGCGCCGCGGATGCCCACAAGTTTTATGTCCCGCCAGATTCCCGCGTCAGGAAGCCTGGGGCCCCAGTCCCAGCCGAACATGCAGTGGGCCTTGCGGATATGGGGAAAGCCGTCCAGACAGTCCGAGGAGCCGTCGGCTTTGACTTTTTTTTGTTCTTCAGCCACGTATTTTACCGGAGAACGGAAAACGATTTTGAGCTCGTTTTTATCTTTTTTAAGGTTCTGCTTTACGTCGAATTCCCAGACCCGGTGCATGTTGCAGGCCTTGCCGGC
>JAITEW010000145.1 GCA_031281855.1 Treponema sp. | reverse complement strand
CTGTGGAGATCAACAAGAACGAAGGTTCCGCCAAGGACGGCGTTTTTTATATGGGCACAGCCGTTACCGCCTATGCCGCGGGCTTTCTGGATTCTTAGGAAAACCAAAACCGGCTTGCTATTCCTTAACCGCCCCGAGCATGATCCCTGAGATAAAATACCGCTGGATAAAGGGGTACACCGCCAGCATGGGGATCATGGCGACGAATACCTTTGCGGCGTTCAGGGACTTGTTGGAGAGTTTGAGGTATTCTTCAAGCTGTTCCCGCGAGAGGGTGGACATGGAAGTCTGGATATTTACGACCAGTTGGCGTATATAGGTCTGCAGCGGGTAGTGTTTTTCGCTGGTAGTCAGTACCAGTCCCTGGAAGAATTCGTTCCAGTGATAGACGCTGGTAAAGAGCACGATAGTCGCGATAACCGGGATGGAACAGGGGACTACCACCATAAAGAGGATCTTCCAGGGTCCTGCTCCGTCAATCACCGCTGCTTCTTCAAGATCCGCGGGAATAGAGCGGAAAAAGTTCACCATCAGTATCAGGTTGAACACCGGAAGGCTCCCTGCAAGCACCAGCCCCCAAATGGAATCTATCAGGCGGTAATTCTTCACCGTAATATACCACGGTATAGTTCCGCCGTTAAAAAGCATGCAGAAAATAACGACCCACATTATGGCGCCTCTGGGCCTAAAGTCCTTTTTCGGTTTTGCCAGAGGGTATGCCATGAGGATAAGCACTAAAAGGGTAATTGCCGTTCCAAGAACCGTGCGCTGAATGGAGATCCAGAAGGAGTTGAAGAAGGAAATATCCCGCATGATCTCTTTGTATGACTGGAGGGAAAACCCTATGGGATAAAAAGTAACAAGCCCGGCGTTGGCCGCTGCTTTTTCCGATATCGAAAGACACAGGGCGTACCAAATCGGGTACAGGCAGAGCAGCGCCAGAACGCCCATCAGAATCAGATTGAACAAATTAAAAGCATACTCGCTTATGGATTTACCCTGAATCATAGCGGCCTCCTAAAATACCCGGTAATCGGCAAACTTATAAGCCATAAAATACGAGGCCACAATAAGCACAAAACTTATTACCGACTTTAAAAGGCCCGCAGCAGTCCCCAGGGAAAACTGGAGATTAACAAGCCCTATGCGGTATACCCAGGTGTCTATGATGTCGCCGGTGGAATAGACCATAGGGTTGTAGAGATTGTAAATCTGATCGAAACCGGCGTTAAGCACATTTCCCAGGCCCAGGACGCCGATAACCACTACGGTGCTTGTGATGCCCGGCAGCGTAACATGCCAGGTCGAGCGCAGGCGGCCTGCCCCGTCGATAGCCGCCGCTTCGTACAGGTTGGGGTTTATCCCTGTCAGCGCCGCCAGGAATATGACGGCGTTATAACCGAATTCCTTCCAGACTTCGGTCCAGATAGCAATGGATCTGAAAGCGGAAGAATCGCTCATCCAGACTTTGGGTTCAGTGCCAAACAGTCCCAGGACCGTATTAACCACCCCGTGGTATGCGAAGATATTCAGCACCACGCTGGCAAGTATAACCCATGATATAAAGTGAGGCAGATACACGATGGTCTGAACCATTTTCTTAAACCCCTTCAGGCGCACCTCGTTGAGCAAAAGGGCAAAAGCCAGGGGAACAATAAGATTCAGGATCATCTTGCCGACTGCTATGACCAGGGTGTTAACCGTAACCTGAACGGAATCGCCCAGCATAAAGAGGTACTCAAAATTATCAAGCCCTGTCCATTCGGAACGGAAAAAACCCCTTGAAGGGTTAAAATCCTGAAAGGCCATTACAATCCCGTACATCGGAACAATGCTGAACAGAAAGAGCCAGACCAGACCCGGCAGAACCATAAACCAGTAATTGAACTGAAGGGCAATTCGCCTTTTCATGTAACACAGACCTCTTTAACCGGAACGAGGCCCGCAAACGCTGGCCTCGTTCCGGCACGGTTTTATTTTTTTAGAAATTCCTTCGCTACACTGTCAAGTACGCCCTGTCCGCCCTGGGCCATCCAGTCTGAAACGAATTTGTCAAAGGCGCTTACCGGGAGCTGGCCGGTAATGATCTTCATGATAACTTCCTGTTCCATCTTAAACAGGTTGGGCCAGCGCTGTTCAAGCATATCCGTAAGAACATAGTTCACGCTGAAGACTTCCTTGTCAGGCTTGTGCTCCGAAATCGGCCTGGTGCCTACCATTATCGAGAACATACGCTGGAAATCGCCGAAGTTCACATTTTGATCGAAATCCTTGATATCAAGATCCCGGTTCGGCTGATAACCGGGGATAATAGGCGTTACAATCTGAACGTCTTTCCACAGGAGTTTATACGGAGAAGAACGGTCGTTATAGTCAGACGGCTCAGCCTCTTTTCTGAGGATCTTGTGCAGCGCCTTGTAGGTAACTTCGAGTTCGTCAGCAGGCGCCAGAACGGTGCGCAAAGGGATCCATGCGTCGCTTACGCTCTTGTCGATCATGCCTTCCATCGGGCCTTCGGCATTGTAAGTAATGATAACCGCCGCTGCGGTATCCGGAGAGGCCCGCCGGGATATTATTAAAGCTGCGGTACTGGGGGCTTTTTGCGAAACGTTCCATTTTCCGTTGTTGGAATAAACAGGGTACGCCTGCCAGTTCGCGTTGGGGTTGTTCTTGAAGGAATCGCCGTTGCCGTAGCCGATGGCCCACCAGGGCCCGAAGAAAATCCCCGCCTGGTTGGCGTTGACCAGTTCGCCGGTGCGGTCCCTGGCGCCTACTTCGGGATCGATAAGGCCGTCTTTATACCACCTCGCGAGTCGTTCCAGTGCGGATTTCATGTTAGGATTCAGGGAACCGTAAGAAACCGTCCCGTTTCCGTTGTCCTGGAAATAACCGGGGTACACGTCATAGGCGTTGAACACAGGATCAAAAGTCTTGTCATTGCCCAGGGACTCTAAAAAGTTACGGTAAGGTTTGCCGTTCTTGTCAGGCCCTGCAATGGGGACTGTCGCGGTTCCGGCAGGGGCGTTCTTTTTGAATACCCGTGCGGTGTTTTCAATGTCGTCCAGCGTTTTGGGGACAGGCAGCTTATACTGGTCAAGCCAGTTTTTCTGGATACACATAATCGTAACGCCGTCGTCCATTACCGAGGCGTTAGGCAGGGCGATCATTCTCCCTTCATAGGACGCTGCCTCAACGGCCTTGCCCTGGAAGGTATCCAGTATGCCCCTTACCTGGTTGGAAGCGTACTGCTGGTAAAGGTCGGTAATATCGTAAAGTTGTCCCGCTTTTGCCGCTTTAAGCACGTAGTTGTAGTTCGGCGCCGTAAGCGCGTCAGGAAGGGTGTCGCTTGCGATACAGAGGGATACCTTCTGGTTGTAGTCCTCGCCTGAAGCGGCGGTCCAGTCAACGATAATGTTGATGTTGTGTTTGTCCAGGTAATACCGGGTGTACTGGTTGCTGCCTGCAGTATCCCCTTTAGGGAGAGTCGTATCCAGGGGATTTACGGCGTGCCCGATATGGACATCCACCGGCTTGGTGAATTTGCTGAACGCAAGGTCGTCGCCTGTGAGACCCTGGGGCGACAGGGTGGGTTTCCCGGACCCTGCTGCCGGCTGGGATCCGCTTCCTGTACAGGACAGGGCCGCGGCTGCTGTTAAAAGAACCAAATACACAAGAACTTTTTTCATGGTTTCCTCCAAACCGTGTTTTTATATTTACTAAATAATGAGGCATGCTGAATTGGGAATAAAGTATTTTGTTTTAGAAACGTTGTATTTTGTTCTGAAATTTGTTCCGAATGAAGAAACCTTTACTGTTAATGCGGCGGTTTTATACGGGTTGTTTTGCGGCGCCTTATTGCGGCAAAGCGGCTGGGCGTGGTAATCTCCGTTTATGAGTTTCTTTTGCCTTCTGTGGATGCCCCTTTTCTACCTTTTCCGGCGCACCCTGACGCCTGATGATTCCGGCGCCGGCGGGGTATGGGCCCTCCTTTTGGGGAGCATTGCCGCTATTATTCAATTTTTCCTTGGTGATCTGATAAAGCCCGGAGGTTTCGGCCTTTCCCGCTGGGTAAGCGCCTGTATCGACATCGTCACCTTTCCGGCGATTCTGCCCCTGCTGGTCTGTTTCCTTTTTCTTGCCTTAAAGGTAGTGTCAGGCCCTATAGACTTCGCCAATTTCGCACTGCTCTGGCTCATCCCCGGAGCGGCTGTCAGGGCGGTAAGCTGGAGCGCCGGCAACGGCCCCGCCTTCCTCGTGCTGGTCCCTCTGCTCTGGACCGCTGTTGCCGTAGGGGTCTCTTTCTTCATCAATCTCTTTCTGGAGCATTTCCGCTGGTACGTGATCATCCCTTCGGGCCTCTGTATCCTGGTCCTGCCCTTTGCTGCGGCTACTTCCTGGTGGGCCTTCTACTCCCAGCAGTTCTTGCGCGGCTCCCTCTTCCTCGCCGCCGCCGCGCTGCCCTTGCTTATTTCAATGATTCTGTCCTGGGTAAAATTAAGGCGGTAATACAGACCTCACGAACCCAGGGTCCCAGTCTTTCCTCATATGTACGATAAAGCGCCAGCCAAGCCCGGAGGGACCTTCCCGGGCAGGCATACGGCGTCATACCGATAAAGGCGACGCCAATGCGTCCGTAAAAGAAGGCGACGACCGTCTAGACTGCCTGGGGGGGTCCCTCCGGGCTTGGCTGGCGGATTTAACGAGGCTACACCTGCCCCGCGGAGCCCAGAACGTTGACGTTCTTGTGGGCGTAGAGCTTCTTGAGCTCGTCCCTGGCAGGGCCCAGGTATTTGCGGGGATCGAATTCATCGGGTTTTTCGGCGAAGACCTTGCGGATCATGGCGGTCATGGCAAGGCGGCCGTCGGAGTCGATGTTGATCTTGCAGACCGCGCTCTTGGCGGCCTTGCGGAGCTGCTCTTCGGGGATGCCTACCGAATCGGTAAGTTTGCCGCCGTACCGCTCGATGATCTTCACGTACTCAATAGGCACCGACGAGGAACCGTGGAGGACGATAGGGAAGCCGGGGATGCGTTTT
>JAITEW010000060.1 GCA_031281855.1 Treponema sp. | reverse complement strand
CCATAGTTAAGGGAGTAGAAATCCCGGTTATACGGAACAAGCCGCATGGAAGCACCGGCCCCGGGGGGATCTTTCAGATGGAATTCTACTTCCACCGGGCTCCCCTCGGCAGCGGCCCCGGAAGGGCCGGGATATTCGGCGTCGGCCAGAAGGCCGATAACCGCCTGGTAATAGGTCCGGAAGGCCTTATCCTCGGTCTTTTTCCCGTTCAAAAAGAATTCCGGCTCGTCCTTGGTTCCCCGGATATCGGCCTTGAGGACCCGGCCTTCACCGGTAACGGTATAGGTTTCAACATTGTCGATATGGAAAATCAGGGCGAATTTGTCGGCAATATCAAACACCCGGGTATTGGCCACCGTGTCCAGGCCGGTTACGGTAAACACCCCGGGTTCTCCCGGCAGTTTGGCGTAGAACTGCCCATCGCCGCCCAGGGCAAAGAGAAGCTCCAGTTTGACCGTATCGGTTTCCAGGTAGATCCTCCCGGGTTTATCCAGGCCGTAAGGCGCCAGGGAAGAGGGGTTGTCGTCAACAAAGCGCTCAATCGTAAAACCCTGAAGCGCCTGCAGGACAGGTTCAAACTTTGAACTGTCAACGCCCCGTTTAAGAATATACGGCGAATTGATCACAAGGGAAGAAAAAGACGAAACCGTGTACTGATCTTCGGTTCTGGGGGTAATGTCCAGAAGGACGCCGTTTGATTCCCGGACAAAATGGCGCACCGCAGCAGGATCAAATTCGGTAATCAGGGTCTTGTCCCGTATATCGTCCAGGGTAAACAGGAAATTCCCGGCAGAGTAATCCGAAACAGTATAAACCTTGGGGTCCCCTGGGATCATCACATAATAAGAAGACAGCGAGGGGGTCTGATTGCCGAACAGGAGTTCCACCTCCTTCCCTTCGGAATCAGCGAGGATTACGCGGTTCCCCGGGGAATCCAGGCCGAATTCTCCAAGGTCCGAAGGCGCCTCGCTCACAACCTGTTCCGCCCAGAGGCTTGAGATGGACCACAATTTTCCGGATACCGCCTGCTGATCGATTCTAATGTTTCCCGGGCCTGAACGGATAAGCTTCCAGGAACCGTCCCTCTTCTCCAGGCGGAGTTCACTGTCAGGACCAAAAATTTCAATCGTTGAAAGCTTTGAGGAATCGAAGTCCGTAAGCCGCACCGACTCCGGCCCGGTAAAAGAGGCGTAAGGAGAGGCTTTGGGATGGGCTTTTATCCAGGCCTTGGCGCCGAAGTAGCCCCCGGTAAGGAGGGCCACCGCTAAAAGGACAACTACAAGGGTTATTGATTTTCTGGTCATATTCCCGCCTTACAGGTGCCGCCGCTTCAGCCACGTAACCAGGCCGGAGACGAAGAAGCCAAGGGGGATAATCAAAATGAAAATACCCCCAAAGATAATCATCTGCAATCCGTTCAGCCGCAAAGGAAGCAGGAACAGGCTCTTGGACCGTACCGAAAGGGCTTCGGGCCTGTCTTCAAGCCACGTAAGGCTGTTCATAAAAAGGTCCAGGTTGCCGGGGATCTGCTGGAACACATTGATGGGTTCCAGCAGGGAGCCCGACGCGATGACCGCTATCCTGACCTGCTTTTCGCTGCCCTGGATGTATTCGGGGTCCATAACCGCCATGCCTATGGTAACAGGCCCCGGAATATCCGAAGCTATGCGGACAACAGAACCTTCGTTCAAATCCGTACGCAGCCAGGAATTCCGGGAAGAGACCATCAGGGGATAGAGCTTTACCGTCCGCCGCTTGGTGGAAAGTTCCGAAATTCCCATAGAATACGGCAGTACCACCGGAGAGTCCTTTTCGGTCAGAGGCTTGGTGATATCGTGTTCGATAAAATCGGGCACTTCCATAAAAATCTGGCCCGCGGTATAGGACGAATCGTTCTCGATAATAATCCCGTAATCCAGGCGCACGCCGTAACTGGCCAGGACCTCGTTCAGCATAGAAAGGTCCCGGACCCGGTAATCCGCCAGGACCAGAAGCCGCCCGCCGCCATCCAGGTATTTGAGAATACGGTCCGCCTCTGCACGGGAAATATCCGACTTAGGGGCGTTAAGAATCAGGGCCGACGCATCGTTCGGCACATCCGACGTAATAAGGTTGAGGGATTTCAGGGAATAATTTTCCCGCTCCACAGTGTCCTGCATCGCCAGGTTCGCCAGAGGGACTTCGTCGTGGCCTGAAATCTCGTAAACCACAGGGGTCTCGCCGGTACCCACAAAGAGCAGGGCGCTCGTAAACCGCCGCTCAATAGCCACGCCGGTCCGGTTATACCCCCCTGACTGGGTAGCGGTATAATCGTACATATCCGACGGCCCGATGACCCGGAAGCCCTTGGCGCCTTCCACAATCACGCTGCCCCGGCTTATGCCTTTCTTATCCTTGTCGTACTTGACCAAAAAGCCGGGGTTCTTGTCAGGATCGATGGTCTGGAAATGGAAATTGCCGTTCCGGGCCAGGTAAAGATCGATTACTTCCGTAACCTCGGTGTTTTCCTGGCCAGGCTGCCAGAGGCCGTAAATATTCACCGGCGCCTTGATCTGATCCACCACCTGCAGGGACTGTTCCGAGAGGGAAAACAGCCTGTTCGCGGTCATGTCCACCTGAGGGGAGAACTGGCCGATGATGAGGTTAAGGAGTATGAGCCCTGCGATAACCGCCAGGGTTATCAGGGCCGCATAGCCGCCGTACCTTACCTGCTTGGTGCCGAAAGATTCCTTAATGTGTTTGATGCCTTTAATTTCTTTCACTGCTGTCCTCCTAATTCCACCGCCGCTTTTCAATAAGCCGCACCGTCAAAAAGAGAAAGAGGCCGCTGAAAGAAGCGTAATATAAAAGCGAATCGAATTTCAGAAGGCCCATGGCAAAAGACTGATAGCGGCGGTTAAGGGAAAACCACCCCAGGAATTTCTGAAGAAAACCCGCGAAAAGGTTCCTGAACTGGTAACC
>JAITEW010000325.1 GCA_031281855.1 Treponema sp. | reverse complement strand
GGGTTTTTCCTACCTGTCCGCAGCGGGGGTTTGCCGTCCTGACTGCCGCGAAAAGGTACAAAAACACCTGGGCAATCAATAGCCCCCGGACCCCGCATACCGATCCGCGTTGGACCGGTTTATCAGGACTGCCGGGATACGAATCGTCCTGGCGTTTGGGGCATTGTGAAAAGCCGCGCCTTCTTGTTCCGTGGCAGCAGAGACGGCGAATCTGACAGCCTCGCCTGCTATGGACGGGCCGTGAAGGACTGTCGCATCTACCCTGCTCTTATGGTCCAGGATAAGAGCGCACACGGCCCTTGATCCCCCTCTCCCAAAAAACAGTTTGATGTCAGAACGGTCCGCTTCTTCCGCGGCTTTTAGGACTTCCACAAGGGCGTCGTCATCGGGACAGTAAACAGCGTCTATCCTGGGGAAGCGCCGGAACAGGGCCGCAGCTTCCCGGTAGGCGGTTGAGGGATCATAGCCTGTAGGGATATAAGTCCTCCCGCCCAGGATGTTCACAAGTGAAGAAGATTTTTCCATTTCCCTGAAAAAGGCGTCCATGAGTTCCGCCTCAGCCGGGCCGGCGGCCCCTCCAAGGCAGAGGTAGTTTGCCAGCAGGGAATTTCTCATCTCCAGCGCCAGGGCGCGGCCGCTTTCGGTTCCTGCGGCTTCGTGGTCCCAGGCGACGCCGGCCCAGCCGAAGTCCAGGTCTGTAAGCCCCTGATCCGCTGCAACAATGCGTATTCCCAGGCTGTGGAGCTCTTTCAGAACCGGGGTAACCGCGGCGCTGTCCAGAGGGAAGATCACCAGCCAGCCGGATCCCAATGCGGCAAGCTCCCGGATCTGTTCAATCTGTTCCCCTGACGAAGCGGCGGAACGCACACGGAACTCAAACCCGCCCCGGCTCTCCATGGATGCCAGCGCCGCGGCCTGGACTGCTTCCCAGTAAAGCGCCCTGGTCCAGGGGCTTACCGGGGCAGGCAGGAGGACGCCGAACTTCACCGGCTCCGGGGCCTCCTCTTGTTTACCTGTTCCGAAAAGAAGGCTCCCGGCGCAGCAGAGGGCTGTCAGGAAGAAGAAAAGCCGCTTCACCCTTGTGAACCGGAATTACAAAAAACTCAGCCGGTTTTAAGAGCGTCGTCAAAAGCAACGTTTGAGGGAGAGAAATCAACTTTCCGCACAAAAGCGCAGGCTTCGGTTGCGCCGAATTCCCGTTCCATGCCGGAATCTTCCCACTCCACCGAAAGGGGGCCATTGTAGTTCATGGCGTTGAGTTCCCTGATGATATTCTCAAAATCCACATCCCCATGACCGAGTGAACGGAAGTTCCAGCCCCTGCGGGTATCGCCAAAGGTGATGTGGGACCCCAGAATGCCCGCTTTGCCGTCCAGTGTCACAGCGGCGTCCTTCATGTGAACATGGTAAATCCTGGCGGAAAAATCCCTGAGGAAAACATGGGGGCTTACCCCCTGCCACACCAGATGGGAAGGATCAAAATTGAAACCCAGGGTCTTGCGGTTTTTGAATTCCTTGAGGAGCCGTTCAGCGGAGTAATAATCGAAAGCGATCTCGGTCGGGTGAACTTCCAGGGCGTACTTGATTCCGTATTTATCGTATTCGTCAAAAATAGGGGTCCAGAGTTTGACGATGCTTTTAAAGCCGTCGTCGATCATCTTTTCAGTGGTCTGCGGGAAGCTGTACCAGTACGCCCAAATAGGGGAGCCCATAAAGCCGGTGGTCACCTTGACGCCCATGTTCCTGGCCGCCAGAGGGGCGTAGGTCATGTACTCCACAGCCCAGGCCCGTATCTTTTCCGGCTTACCTGCCAGTTCATTAGGGGCGAACCCGTCAAGACGGGGGTCCCAGTTATCTCCTACGCACTGGCCAATAAGATGGGTCCCCAGGGCCCAGCATTGAAGGCCGTACTTTTTTAGAACAGCTTTTTTTCCGGCAACATATTCCTGGTCCGTAGCCGCTTTTTTGAGATCCAGGTGATCTCCCCAGCAGGCGATCTCCAGGCCGTCATAGCCAAAGGACTTTGCCTTGGCGCACAGGGTTTCAAAGGGCAGATCCGCCCATTGTCCTGTAAATAAAGTAACTGGTCTTGCCATATTGTACTCCTTCGGATTTTGAAAAATCCTTTAAATATTGAGCTTGTTCCAATAGAGTTGTTCAGAAACCTCAGTTCCTGAACAACTTCCAGTAAAAAACGCGGTTTTGTAAGGCTTTAGCCTGAAAAACCGCAAGACTTGTTCGATAACCAACCGGGTTATTGAACAAGTCCAATACCCTAAGGTTCCCACAAACTCAGCAGTCTTTCCCCGCTTCGCCGGGAACGGGGATGGGATACTCACCGGTGAAGCAGCCCAGGCAATAGCCCCCCTGGCCGTCCAGGGCTTCCAGGAGGCCTTCTACGGAAATAAAGGCCAGGCTGTCGGCGCCAAGGGAACGGCAGAGTTCGCTTACGCTGTTGCCGTTGCTGATAAGGTCCTTGCGGTGCGGCGTGTCGATGCCGAAGTAGCAGGGGCAGCGCACCGGAGGCGAACAGACCCGGATATGCACTTCTTTGGCCCCTGCGGCCTTGAGAATAGCAACCAGCCTGCGGCTTGTGGTGCCCCGGACTATGGAATCGTCGATAATGACCACACGTTTGCCCTTTACCTCGCTGGCAATGACGTTGTGCTTTACCGACACCGCCTTCTCCCGCTGACTCTGGTTAGGGGAGATAAAGGTGCGGCCCACGTATTTGCTTTTGACGATCCCCAGACCGAAGGGGGTTCCTGTAGCGCGGCCGTAGCCAATAGCGGCGGGCACTCCCGAATCAGGGACGCCGATGACAAGGTCCGCGGCGACCGCCGATTCCCGGCCCAGGATCTCCCCGGCTCTGACGCGGGAACCGTAGACATCCACCTTGTCGATAACGCTGTCGGGCCGGGCGAAGTAGATGTATTCAAAAGAACAGACAGCGCGCCGGGTTTTTTCGCTAAAACTAAAAGAAAGAACCTGGTCTTTACTGATAATCACCACTTCGCCGGGTTCGATGTCCCTGACGAACTTGCCCCCTATGGCGTCTATGGCGCAGGACTCGCTGGAAAGTATCCAGCCGCCGTCGAGCTTCCCCAGGCACAGGGGGCGTATGCCGTTAGGGTCCCTGGCTCCTACCAGGACTTCATCGGTTAGGACCGCAAGGGCGTAAGAACCTTTGATGAACTGTATAGTGTCGGTAAGGGCCCGATCTAAGCCTTTCTTGTAATTTTTGGCAATGAGGTTGACGATAACTTCGCTGTCGCTTGATGAAGTAAAGCCTATGCCCGCGTCTTCAAGGAGTTCCCGGACCACATTGGCGTTGGTAAGGGTTCCGTTGTGGGCCACAGCGATGGACCCGAGCTTGAAGCGGCTCACAAAAGGCTGGGCGTTGTCAATTGTACTGGAACCCATAGTGGAATACCGCACATGGCCCACTGCTGAAGAGCCTTTTATCTGTTCAAGAGTTTCTGGGGTAAAGATCCCGCCTACAAGGCCCATACCCTTGCGGTATTCGATAGCCCTGTCCTTGGCTGCCGCTATACCCGCGCTTTCCTGCCCCCGGTGCTGGAGGGAAAGGAGGCCGTAGTAAACCAGGGGCACAGCGTCGCGGCTGGGGTCCGCGAGGAATACCCCGAAGACCCCGCAATGGTCGTGGAGTTTATCATTTAATGCGGTTGAGGATTTCAATATAGGCTTCCTTTACGTTGCCCAAATCCCGGCGGAACCTGTCCTTGTCGAGTTTTTCGTTGGTCTTTGCGTCCCAGAAGCGGCAGGTATCCGGGGAGATTTCATCGGCCAGCACGATCCCGCCGGAAGCTGTCCTGCCGAATTCCAGCTTAAAGTCAATAAGCTTGATGCCCCTTTCAAGAAAAAAGGCTGAAAGTATATCGTTGACCTTAAAGGTGATTTTCTTTATTTTCCCGATTTCCTCAAAAGTTGAGGCCCCTATGGCCACAGCGTGGTAATCGTTGATAAGCGGATCCCCCAGGGCGTCGTCTTTATAGGAAAGCTCAAAGACCGCGGTTTTGAGCTTCGTCCCTTCTTTAAGACCCAGGCGCTTCGCCATGGAACCTGCGGCCGTATTGCGGACTATCACTTCCAGGGGAATGATCTTCACTTTTTTGCAGAGCATGTCCCGGTCGTTGAGGCGGGACACGAAGTGGGTCGGCACCCTCGATTTTTTGAGAAGCTCGAAGAGGCCTGAGGCGATTTTGTTGTTCAGCACCCCCTTGTCTTCTATCTGGCCCTTTTTTTCGCCGTTAAAAGCCGTAGCGTCATCCTTGTAATGGATGATAACCAGATCCTTATTGTTAGTGGCATAGACTATTTTTGCCTTGCCCTCGTAGAGCTGCTTTCCCTGTTTGACTGCTTTTTCGCTCATAATTCCACCTTTTCGTTATCTTTGGCAAAATCGGCTTTCATTTTTATTCTCGCCGCAGCGAGCTTTTCTTTCAACCCAGGGTATTTAAGGGCCAGGATTTGGCAGGCCAGATGGGCAGCATTTGCGGCGTTGTCCACCCCTACGGTCGCCACCGGCACGGGCCTGGGCATCTGTACCATCGCAAGGAGGCTGTCCCACCCCCCAAGGCCGCCTGAAGCGATAGGCACCCCGATAACCGGGATCAGGGTCTGGCTGGCGATAACCCCCGGAAGGTGGGCGGCAAGCCCCGCGCCGGCAATGATCACCTCGACGCCTGCCGCTTCAAGCTCCCTGATAGTCCTGCTGAGAAGTTCCGGCGTCCTGTGGGCGGAAAGCACATGGGCTGAAAATTCCACCCCCCCTTCCCGCAGCACGTCAGCAGCCTTTTTCATGATCCCTTTGTCAGACTGAGACCCGAAGATAATGGCAACTTTCATGTACAAACCCTACCATATTTGGGGCCTTTTTTACAAGTAGGCCGGAAAGCCGGACGGCTCTATGCGGGGCCAGGAGCAAGGTACGGTACTACCTACGCAAATTGACAGTACGTAAAATATATATTATACCATTACGTAGGAGATAGTTATGTATACAAAATTAACATTAAGTATTGACCAAAAGGTTATAGAAAACGCTAAAAAGTATGCGAAAAATCAAAAAAGAAGCGTTTCAAAATTGGTTGAAGAATATTTGTCTTCAATATCTTCATCTACTGATGAAAAAATCGAATTTAATACCTTAGGACCAATAACAAAAGAATTGATTGGAATAATTAAAGCAGATAAACACACAGATTATAAAGACATTTTAACCGATTCATTAATGGAAAAATATATATGAAAGAAAAACTCTTTTTTGATAATGATATTATTCTGGATATTTCTATTGAAAGAGATAAAGCATTAAAAAATGATGTAACTGAAGCAATAAAATTAATAAATCTTGTAGAAGCCGGAGAATACAAAGGATATACCTCTACTGTGATTTTTACAAATACATATT
>JAITEW010000083.1 GCA_031281855.1 Treponema sp. | reverse complement strand
GGATTCTACAAGCGTTTTTCCCAGGGTTTTCCCCGCTCCCGGCTTGTCAGGGGCTAATTGCGGGTCAAAGCAAGCTTGCTATGGACAGGTAGATCCAGGGGATGAAAATGGCTGGGATGAGGTTTGCTACCCGGATTTCCTTTACGCCCAGAAAATTGAACCCAATAGCCGCCACCAGGAGGCTCCCTACGGCGGACATTTCCCGGATGATGTCCGGTGTAAGAAGATCCCGCACCGCCATGGAAGCCAGCGCAATGCCCGCCTGGTACAGAAACACGGGAACAGCGGAAAACACCACGCCGATGCCCATAGACGCGCCGAAGACGATGGAGATGGACCCGTCCAGGATGGATTTGGCAAACAGGGTTTCGTGGTTTCCAAGGAGGCCGCTCTGCATGGAGCCCACAATAGCCATGGACCCTGTACAGAACAGAATACTGGAGGCCACAAAGCCTTTTGAAAAGGATCGTTCGGAACCGTCAGCCCCGGGCTTTTCCGCGCCTGAGCCCATGCCAAGCCTGCGTTCCGCCCAGTTTCCCAGGCGGTTCATCAGGCGGTCAATGTTGATAAGCTCCCCGATGACGGCCCCGCCGACCATGCTCATGATAAGGAGGAGGACCTGCTGGTTGTCCATGGCCCCCTTGACGCCGACATAGATGATAGAAAGGCCTATGGCTTTTTTGGTTATCTCCCCGAACCGTTCGGGAATACTTTTGACGAGAAAAGTTCCCGCTAAGGCGCAGATGATAATAGCGAGGGCGTTGACTATTGGGCCGAGCATTGGAACCTCAGGGAAGCACGTTTCCTGCTGCCAGGAAAATCTCGTACCACTCGTCACGGGTAATGGTGATATCCGCGGCTTTAACGCAGTCTTTAAGGCGCCCGATGTTCATGGTACCTGTAACGGGCTGCATCTTCGCCGGATGCCTGAGGAGCCACGCCAAGGCAATGGTGGTGTTGGCAACGCCGTACTTTTTGGCGATCTGGTTGATTTTGGCGTTGAGTTCCGGGAATTCAGGATTGTCCAGGAAAACGCCTTTGAAAAATCCGTATTGGAAAGGCGACCATGGCTGAATGGTGATATCCTTAAGGCGGCAGAAATCCAGGACACTGCCGTCCCTCCCGAGGGCGAATTCATCTTCCATGTTGTTATGAAGGCCCTGGGAGATCATGGAACAGTTGGTAATGGAAAGCTGAAGCTGGTTTGCGGCAATAGGCTGCTTTACATATTTCTGAAGGAGAGCGATCTGCATGGGGTTCTGGTTTGAAACGCCGAAGTGCCGCACCTTTCCCGACGCCTGGAGTATCCCGAAGGCTTCGGCCACTTCCTCCGGTTCAACCAGCGCATCGGGCCTGTGGAGCAGAAGAACATCCAGGTATTCGGTCCTGAGCCGCTTGAGGCTTCCGTCCACGGATTTGAGTATATGATCTTTGGAAAAATCAAAGGCCGCCCCTGGCCGTATTCCGCATTTGGACTGGAGCAGGATCTTTTCCCTTACAGCGCTCTTCATATCTATGGCTTTGGTGAAAATTTCCTCGCTTGCGCCGCCGCCGTAAATATCAGCGTGATCGAAAAAAACAGCCCCCAAATCAAGGGCGGTCCCGATGAAACGGCCTGCCTCGGCAAGCTCAAGCTTATTGATCCTCATGCAGCCTACTGCGATAACCGGAACCCGGAGTCCCGATAAGCCTAAATTGATAGTCCTCATTATTCCTGCTCCCTGGAACGATTGTAAATGTTAACGTAAAGTTTAAGTCAAGGGGCAAGACAACCAGCCCCGGACCGTGCTAGGATAACGCAATCTGAAACACGGAGCGTTTATGGCGGGAATGGGGGAAAAGCAGCAGACACGGACCGGAACGGTATGCCGGGAATCCCCTGCCCTTGTGTCGGCCCGGGTCCTGCTGAATCCCTTTCTGCGGAGTAGCGGGCTCAGGTGTTTTCTCTCTATTTTTAAGAATTTTTTTCTCCTCCAGTACAAGGCGGCGTTCTTCGGAGGGTACCCTGTTTCCCGGGCGGATCATCCTTTGGACGAAAAGATCCCCTTTACCCCCGGGAAAGTGGCGGTGTACCTCGATTTCGTAGCCTTCTGGATTAGGACCATCGGTTTCCTGCTCCGCCGTTATCAAAGGCGCGCCCTGGAACCTGCAAGGGAAATCCTTGATTCCATAGGGGCTCTTTATGAAAGGGCCGCTGAAGTATATGCAGTCAGTTTTTCCACCACCGCCCGGCCCTTCTACGTGGCGCGGCCTAAGTTCGCGGTGATCCACGCCTTCGACCCCCATCTCATGTGCATCCCAAGCCTCCATGTAATGGTAGTGATACGGACCTATACCCTTTTCAGGGACATCCTCCGCCGCCTTGAGGGGGAAGAAGCCTTCGCACCTGAGATTGAAGAGATACGCCAGGGCAGCCTGGCCATTACCGAGGCGGTACTCTATGTGAAGCAGCACAGCGTCAACTGCGTGCCTGCGGCTATGTACGCTATGACCCGGTTTGACCCGTCCCTGTTCCCTCCTGAAGAAGGGGAATACTTCTGTTCCCGGCTCTTTACCTCCAAAGACGCCGTATTAGGCGAAGACGGCGAAACAATACGGGCCTATATGCTTTCCCTCTACCGGCGTTTTCTCGCAGAAGGAGAAAAGTCTTCCAAATGGGAAAAACCGCTGGTAGATTTTCTTTTTTCCCTCCCACAAACGAAAAAACCGTGATATACTCACACAAGGAGGCGGTTATGGCGGAAGTTTCGAAAGCAAGTGTTTTACGGCTGGTTGAATCGGGGGGCCGGGAGGCCACGGTTCTTGAACACAGCGGCCTGCAGGTCATGGTGGACGATATAGGGGGTATGGTTCCTGAGCTGTCGTTTATACAGGAGAAGCGGCGGATCAACGCCCATTGGCTTCCCTGGTTCAGGTCCAATTCGGGGAAGCCCTTCAGGGACGCCGAGGACGGCGCTTTCTGGAAAGCCAATCTGCTGTACCACGTAGCCGGGAGTTTCCCCTGCGCTCCCAGTTTCGGCCCAGGCCACAGCATCGGCGGCGTGAACATCCCCCCCCATGGCTGGACCGCCAATCTTACCTGGCAATTCCGGCAAAGCGGCGTTGACGAGGAAACCGGGGCGGCCTGGGCTCTTTCAACCCTGGACAGCCCCAACCCTGCTATGTCCCTTTTGTTCAGAAAAATTGACGCTGTCATCAGCGGGCAGAACGTACATTACATGAGCCTTTCTATTGAAAACAAAGGAAACCAGGACCTTGAAATTTGTTCAGCCTGGCACAATACCGTTGGGGCGCCTTTCCTTGCCGAAGGCTGCAGGTACAGCGCGGCGGCAGACGCATGGATAACCGCCCCGCCTGGGAGCGAATTCGATCCCACTACGCGGCTTATCCCGGGAACCGAATTCCCGTCCCTCAGCGCCGCGCCGCTGGCAAAAGGCGGCGCCGTTGACATCTCCAGGGTGCCAGGCCCTGTGGGCTATACCGATTACGCCGCAGGCCGCATACCTGAGAAGGCCCCTCTGGGCTGGTCTTCCCTGGTAAACCCTTACCTTAAACTGGCGTATATCTGTTTCTTCCCTGGCCCCGCAGCAGCGGCGGAAGACGACATCATCCTCAGGTTCAACAACCTCTGGATGCAATACGGGGGCCGGCCTTTTACCCCCTGGGCGCCCTACGAGGGAGGCACGGATCTTACCTACTGCCTGGGTACGGAGAATTCCATCGCCGCCTACGCCCAGGGGCTTGACTACGCCAGGCAGGTCAAAAAGGTACTGGACGCGCCAACCACCTTTACCGTAAGCGCAGGAGGCCGCAGGACCCTCCGCTACGGCGTCCTCTTCGCACCATACGAAAAGACCGTCCTGGACAACGGTGTGAGTCTGCTGGAAGGAGAAGGGACCGCCCTTATCTGCAAGGGAAAAAGCGAATTCTGGCGTTACCCTGCGGACCCGGCTTTCAAGGTTCTCAGGGAACTGGAGAAGAAGGTTTAGGGGCTGCGAGGCTTTCGGCAAAGGCCGACCAGAGCCTGTCCATCACAGGCGGGCCGGCGCTGACCCTGACGGTTTCCCGGGAGTCAGGGAAGCCGGGAAAGGCCAGGGACGCAGCGTGAAGGCGTATACCCCCTTCAGGTTCGCTACGGCGGGCGCCGTATTTAAGGTCCCCTTTGACGCGCAAACCCAGGGCCGCAAGCTGGGCGCGGATCTGGTGGTGCCTGCCTGTGAGAAGATCGACTTCGATAAAAAGATACTTATCCCCCCTGCCTGCAAGGCGCAAAGAGAGAACGGCTTTTTTGCCGCCTTTCTTTTCTTCGGTATAAGCTATGGATTTGTTCCGTACCGCATCGCTCACTATCCAGTGGGTATAGGCGGTCCAGGTTTCTCCCGGCAGCGTAACCCCTGAAGGGGGGATTTCCGTTATTGCCCAGTACCGTTTTTCAACCTCCCCCCGGGCTCCGGCAGAAGAAAAAAGAGCGCTGAAATACGACGCCGCCTTTGGAGTACAGGTGAGGAGGAGGCAGCCGGAAACAGGCACGTCCAGGCGGTGAACAGCCCTCCAGGCCCCCCGGGGGTAAAGGGAATCTTCAAACTTTACAGGATCTTCCGGATTCTCGCCGGGAAGTTTATTGATAACGCAGCAATCCCCGTCATGCCAGAGGACGCGGCTGCTTTGGATGAGGAGCTCCCTTCGTTCCTTCACAGTATGTCTCCGGCTGCGTCAACAGCGAGGCCGTAGCGGAGTTTTTCCGCCAGAATATGTTCCGCAGCTTCCCTGAGCCGCGAACGGGGAAGACGGTTTTCTTCCAGGGCTTTGAGGATAGCTTCGTACACTACCGCGATGTCAAGAGGCCATACCATTACCATATCGGCGCCTGAGATCAGGGCTTCCACCGCCGCATCGCCGGGAGCTATACCGGATGCCGCCACAGCTCCCATGGAAAAATCATCGGTTATAATGATGCCCGCAAAACCCAGATCCTCCCTGAGCCAGTCCATAACCAAAGGCGACAGGCTGGAACTGCGCAGGGGATCCAGGGCCGGAACTTTTACATGCGAGACAATAAGCGCCGCAGGCCGTATGGTCCTGATTATCCCCGAAAAGGGCCTGATTATCCGGTCAAGGGCGTCCCTGTCAACATCGAGCACCACCTCCACGTCATGGGGATCACCTTGGGAGTTCCCGGGAAAGTGCTTAACCGCGCAGGCCACGCCCAGGGCGTCCATACCCCGGATAAAAGCCGAAGCCGCCGCTTCGGTAAATTCCGGGTCCGGCCCGTAGGAACGGGTTTCCAGGAACGCGCTGTTGTCATCACTCAGCACTTCCGCCACAGGCGCCAGGTTCAGGGTGATCCCAAGGTCCCGTATTTCAGCGGCGGACAAACGGGAAAGCTCCTCTACCGCCGCAAGGGCTTCGTCTTTCCCTTCGATTTCCGCAAGCTCCCAGAAAGAAGCCGCCGCCGGCAGCCTGGTAACACCGGGCCCGAAACGGTGCACCGCACCGCCTTCGTGATCCGCCGCAAGGAAGGGGGTTATCCCTGAAACGGAAACGGTCAACTCCGAACATTCGGTTAAAAAGGAACGGACCTTGTCTTTTTCCGCATTCAGGTTGTATTTGAAAAACATGATGCCCCCCGGGGGTACTGCTATGAATATGCTCTTCATTTCCCCTGAGAGGTAATTTTTATTATCCATCCCGGCCATGAGCACCTGGGCCGCCAGAACCCGTCCGTCAAGAAAAGAGGCGATACGGGCCGCTTCTTCCCGGTACATGGCATAAGAATTATCGTCCGCCCCTGGGAGGTATGGGGAGAAAGGCCGCTCTTCGGAAAAAGGCGCCTCAATTTCCGGCGCCCGGGTTTCGGCGCCAGGAACCGAATTTTCCCGCGCTGCCCGATCCGGCGCATTCCTGCCGCTGCAGGCCCAGAGGAACAAGCAAAGAAACAAGGAAAAACCCTTGAGCATGTGTATATCATAGCCTGATTGGGGCCGCAAAGCTATATCCCCGCAGGGTTTCTGGGGTCAGGCCCCTTGTATGTTTCTTGACAAAATTTCTACAACGAATGATCATAGAGGGAACAAATTTATTAAGGAGGAAAGCATGCTGATTGGAATATCTCCGGTAATAAGCCCGGAGCTTCTGGATGCCCTGTTTCGTATGGGCCATGGGGATGAAATTGTACTTGCTGACGCGTTTTTTCCGGGAGACTCCTGCAATTCCCGGGTTATCCGGGCGGACGGCATTAGGATTCCCGCGCTTCTGGAAGGGATTCTAAAGCTTATCAACCTGGATTACGCGGTTCCCCATCCGGTGATGATGATGGCCGCCCATGAGCCGGATACCCTGGACCCGGAGGTGGAAAGCTCCTACAGGGCGGTTATTGATAAAATCTGGCCCGGGACGCCCCAAACGGAACGGATTGAGCGGTTCGCTTTTTACGAGCGGACCAAAAAGGCTTACGCTGTGGTAATGACCGGCGAAACAGTGAAATACGGTAATATCATCCTGAAAAAGGGTGTTATCCCGGTAAAATAATTTTTTGGAGGAACATATGGCTGACATTTCCAGTCTCAAAGTGAACGCCCCGGCGAACCGTTACCGGGGAGCGCTGCCTAAGATCGGCATACGGCCGACTATCGACGGACGCCGCCGGGGGGTGCGGGAATCCCTTGAAGAACCAACCATGGGTATGGCGAAAGCGGCGGCGAAGCTCATCAGCGAGAATCTGCGGCATCCCAACGGCCAGGCCGTGGAATGTATCATCGCGGATTCGTGTATCGGAGGCGTGGCGGAAGCCGCGGCTTGTCAGGACAAATTCTCACGGGAAAACGTCCAGGTTACCCTTACCGTGACTCCCTGCTGGTGCTACGGCTCGGAAACCATGGACATGGACCCTCTGACCATCAAGGCTGTCTGGGGTTTTAACGGCACCGACCGGCCCGGCGCGGTCTACCTGGCGGCGGTCCTGGCGGCGCATTCCCAGAAAGGCCTCCCTGCCTTCGGGATTTACGGCCATGACGTGCAGGACATGTCGGATATCACCAATATCCCTGGGGATGTAAAGGACAAGATCCTCCGCTTCGCCAGGGCCGCCCTGGCCGCGGCGTGGATGCGGGGCAAGAGCTACCTCTCTATCGGCTCAGTTTCCATGGGTATCGCGGGCTCTATCACCGACGACGACTTTTTCCAGGAATACCTGGGGATGCGGAATGAGTATGTGGATATGAGCGAGATCGTGCGCCGCTTTGAGGAAAAGATCTATTCCGACGCTGAATACAAGCGGGCCCTGGTATGGGTCAAGGAGAACTGCAAAGAGGGCCAGGACAACAACCCGGTAAAAGAGCAGCACAGCCGGCACCACAAAGACGAGGTATGGAAAACCGTGGTCAAGATGACCATGATCTTCCGGGACCTCATGGTGGGCAATCCTGACCTTAAACGGAAGGGCCTTGTGGAAGAATCCCTGGGGCACAACGCCATTGCCGCGGGGTTCCAGGGACAGCGGCACTGGAACGACCACTTCCCTAACGGCGACTTCTCGGAAGCCATACTGAACGCTTCCTTTGACTGGAACGGCATCCGTTCTCCCTATGTGGTGGCTACCGAAAACGATTCCTGCAATGGCGTGGCTATGCTTTTCGGCTACCTCCTTACCGGCTGCGCCCAGGTGTTCGCCGACGTGCGCACCTACTGGAGCCCCGACGCGATCAAGCGGGTCACCGGCTGGAAGCCCGAAGGCGGCGCCGCGGGCGGCCTCATCCACCTCATCAACTCCGGCTCCGCGGCAGTGGACGGAACGGGCAAGCAGC
>JAITEW010000208.1 GCA_031281855.1 Treponema sp. | reverse complement strand
CGGTTTTTTGGATTTAGCCACAACGTCCCAGAAAGCGCTTTCGGAACTGTGGGAAACATCCGGGATGATCCGCATATCATTCATGGCGTCGATGACTTTTTCACCGAACCGCGTAAGGCCGCCGCGTTTTGGATTTTTGTTTTCTGTACCTGCATGAAAGGGTCCTTCGCCTGTACAGGACGCGATCCAGTCAAGGTGCTGCGAATGGACCAGGGTCAGGATACGCACCTTGCCGCGGCGCAGGGCCTCAAGTTTTTCCAGGGAATTTTCAATAGCCGAACCGTTTTCCACTGCGCTCAGAATTCCTGTTTTCCCGGCAGCCATAACGGCCTTACAGCCGGCAGCGGTCTCAACAGGCGCGACTCTCGGGTCCGACCCTGCGAAGACGCCGATTGCGCCGAGTTTTTCCAAAGCACAGGCATAAGAGCCCTCAACAGGAACCTTTGGGGAAACAAAAGCCGCAAAAACCTGTACCCCTACATTGCCTTTCACAAGCCTGGGTATGTCTATATGGACGCCGGGATTTTCCTGCCTGAGATCCTTCCCTTCTGCAAGGGAATACACCGAATCGCAGTGCAGGTCTATTGCTTTATGCCCCATAGGCGCCCTTAAAAAGAATAGGACAGCACGGTTTTGATATACCCGTTGTCCCGGTACTGGCCCAGTTCCCCGCTGCGGTCGCCTCCGAAAAAGCCCGCAGACAGCTCGGCGCTCAGGTCGTTTTTGGACCATGAGACGCCGGGAATGATGAAGAAGTCCTTGTCCTCGATACCCCAGAGGCCTGTGGCTTTAAGTTCAAGTTCATCACGGAAGAATTTTTTTGACAGCACCGCGGTAATCCTGGTGGAAGTCATATCTTTCCCTGCCTCCATATCCTCAAGCAGGCTGTCTCCCAGCTTGTTCTGGAAAAGCCTGACGCTGCTGTTACCCTGAAGGTTCAGGTTGAGGCCCCTGAATATGTCCCGGTCAAAGCCCAGGGAAAAAACCGCAGCGGGGTTGTACACCGCCCCGTCGGTCCCGTCCAGGTCCTTTGTGAGGTTGATCCCCGCTTCGGCCCTGACATTAAAGCCCCCCAGTACCTGGGCGTAATCAACGCCGATCTGGTGGAAATAGTTGTAGCCCATGGAGATTTGGACGTCTTCGGGAGTAAAAGTTCCCGAACCGAGATACTTGACAAGATGGACGCTGAACGCGGGGCGCGGCAGCCTCCCGAGATAATACTGGATTCCCAAATCCGCAGAGCCGATAGTCGTGGTGAACCGCGTTCCGGCCTGGGCGGTACGGAGGGTGTAATTATAGGGTTTATAGTATTCTTCAATTTTGAAATCTGCCTGCCATGTGTCCAGATTAGCATATAAAGTGGGAAGCACAGTGAGAGGAATTGACGGATTTTGTGCCAGTCCGGCTTTTATTCCTCCTACCATAGACGGTACCAAAGAGGTCATTGCCGAAGGCGCCCAGTTGCCTGATGTCGCGAACTTGTGCCCCTGGAACCAGGGAACGATGACAGCTTCCAGTTTGGAAAAGGACGTGATGTTCCACGACGCGTGGAGCATGGGCATGGCGATTTTTATACTCTGCGGGTCAGCTATGGAGCTCAGGTCGGAATAATCCAGGGGGTTGACCACATCCAGGGGGCCGAAGCTGTCGGCTTTGCCCCAGGTTAGCTTCCGTATCCCCGCCTCAAGGTTGACAGGCCCAAAGTAGGTCCTGAGATACGCTTCGTCAATGGAAAGCGGCGAGGAAGAACCGTCAAAGACCGGCGTAAGATCCAGGCTGATTACCGCGTCGGCTGCCGATCCTGAAACGGAAAAATTCAATGTACCTGAAAAAATGTCCCCAGGCAGTAGTTCCTTGAATTTATCTGCAGAATTCATGTCCGCAAAAAAACCTTTAAGCTCTGCCGAAACCTCACCGCCTATTTTTACCCCAGAGGCCGAAATGCCGCCGCCGGAGCCCTGGCCGTCTTCGTCCCAAAAACCGAAATCCTGGGCTCCTGCTGCTGCGGCGGAAAAACAAAACAAAAACGCGATGCCGAAAAACAGCGCCTTAAAACGGCGCCTGCGTAACAAGTTCATAAAACCCCGTATCCTCCCTGTTTGTTATCAAGTGCCGTAATTCTTACCGCGCCCTGCCGGTTTCAAGATAGGACGTGGTAAAAACCGATTCAGGAACAGCCTCATCGTATTTGATAATATCAACGTAAATGACCGTTGACGTTCCGTCCGCCAGGGTGGTCATCCTGGTCTCCATAGGGGTAAGCCTGCCCTGGACTTCCTCAAACTTCAGAATTTCCAGGAGCTTTACCATGGTCCCTTTTTTATCATACAGTTCAATTTTGTAATTAAGAAAATTCGATTTATCGATGTACTGGATCATTTTGGAATACTGGTATGCCGGATCCTTTGGGCTGGACTCAATGACATAGCAGTCATGTCCGTCGAGCTTTTCTTCCCTGAGTACCCTGTGGTTGTCCAGGTCCGTATTCCGGTTCTGGGATGAAATGTCATCGTAGGAAAAGTCGGTTCCCACAAAACTGCCGGACCCTTCGGAACCGGCGATGCGGCGCACCTTCCCTAAGCCCGGAAGGAAAATCCAGCGGTCATCGTCCCTGCCGGCGTTCTCAATGGTAAGAAAACGGGTCCCCGCCACCGCCGCGGGGCTCCTGAAAACGACCACAGAACGGCTGTTGCCTTTGGCGTCGTCCTTGGAATACTGATCCATTGAACGATCGCTGGTACTCCCGTTCTTGGCGGTAATAACCATCCGGGAGCGGGTGGAAACGGTATCGGCCTTGATGCGGTTCCGGGACTTGTCCACAACAGACGCCGCGTCTTGTGCGGAAACAAAACCCGCTGCAAGCACAAACATAACAGCGCAAAAAACTATTTTTCTTTTCATTATTTACCCCTTCTGAATAAATTTCGGATTAAGGACCGAAAGCAGGACCGGTATAACCGTAAGGCTGACCAGCGCGCTGGTACCCATAGTGAGGGCGATAAGGAGCCCCAAATCCTCAAGCATGACAAACCGGGAAAAGAGGAGCACCGCGAAGCCGGCGCCTACGGAAACGGCGTTAATAAGAATCGCTTTGCCCGAAGCGGTGAAAGTACGCCTGAGAAAATCCCCTTCTCCCCTGGCGGCCAGGTATTCCCGTTTGTAAGATTCGATATAATGAATAGTATAATCGATCCCGATGCCCACCGAAACGCTGGCCACCATAGAGGTCCCGATGTTGAGCTTGATGCCCAGAAAGCCCATGATCGCGAAATTGATGAGGATAGAGATAGAAAGCGGCACCACGCCGATTATCCCTGCAATGACGGAACGGTTGGAAACAGCGATAATAAAAAAGACCATCAGGATAGAAGTGATTACCGAAATAAGCTGGGACTCCACTACCAGGCGGTTAAGGGCGCTTTCCACCAGGGCGCTGCCGCCGACAATGGCCCTGATGTTTTCCGGGAAATTATCATCTATGTAACGGCGTATGGCTTCGACAGCCCTGCCGGTATCGTCATCC
>JAITEW010000169.1 GCA_031281855.1 Treponema sp. | reverse complement strand
CTTGAGTTTCACCCTGGTCCGTGTTAAAGTAAAAGTAACTATTCATATATGAGGTGGCGTAATGGTAATTTTGACGCTGAACTGCGGTTCTTCATCGGCGAAATATCAGGTGTACGATTGGGACGCGAAAGATGTGCTGGCTGTGGGGATTGTGGAGAAAGTCACCCTCGGGGGGTCCTTTATCTCCCATAAGGTGAAGGGCAGGGAGGAATACACTGCCAATCACGACTGCCCTACGCACACCGATGCGGTGGATCTCATCATTAAAACTTTAACGGACCCCAAAGTGGGGGTTATAAGCGATATGAGCGTTATCAAGGCTGTGGGCCACCGGGTGCTCCATGGCGGGGATAAGTTCATTAAGAGTGTTATTGTAGACGACAGGGCTATGGCGGCCTTTAACGAGGTGAAGGACCTGGGCCCCCTCCACAACCCCGCCAACATTATGGGTATAGAGGCGGCCAAAAAGGTCCTGCCCGGGGCCCCCCACTGCGCGGTAATGGACACCGCCTGGCATCAGACCATGCCGCCCGCTTCCTTCCTCTATGCGGTGCCCTACGAATGGTACGAAAAATACTCGGTACGGAAGTACGGTTTCCACGGAACGAGCTTCCTTTACACCGCCAAACGGGCTGCGGTGCTTTTGGGCAAGGACCCGTTCAAAACCAACCTTATTATTTGCCACCTTGGGAACGGTTCTTCCATTAACGCCGTCAAAGACGGCCTCTCTTTCGACACCTCTATGGGCATTACCCCTCTTGAGGGCCTGGTGATGGGGACCCGCTCCGGCGATGCCGACATGGCCATGCCTTTCTACGTGATGCGCAAAACCGGCATGAGCCCGGCGGATATGGAAAACGCACTGAACAAGAAATCCGGCCTTTTGGGCATTACCGGCAAATACGCCGACCGCCGGGACATCCAGAAAGCCAAACTCGAAGGCGACAAACGGGCTGAACTGGCCCAGGACATGGAAGCCCACAGGGTCAAGAAGTACATAGGCGGCTACCAGGCCGTATTGGGCAGAGTGGACGCCCTGGTCTTTACCGCCGGCGTAGGCGAGTTCGCCTGGTTCATGCGGAAGAAGATCCTCGACGGCCTTGAAGGCGTGGGCATTGTCTACGATCCGGTCAAGAACGAGATGAGCCATACCAGAAACACCGAAACCATCATCAGCAAGCCGGAATCGAAGATCCCGATCTACATTATCCCTACCGACGAGGAACTGGTGATGACCGAAGACGCCTATGCCCTTATGGCGGGAACCTACGACGTACATACCAGGTTCAGTTATTCGTTTCAGAAGAAGGACTACGTGAACAAGGGCCGCGCCGAAGGGCTTAAGGAAGAACTGGCAAAAAACCCGGAACTTGCTTCAATTATCGCGGCCCCTGTCTGAACATGGACCTGGAACTGCTCTGTATCGGGAACGCCCTTGTTGATATATTCGCAATAGGAGAGGAAGATATTGATTTCCGCTACGGGCTTACCGAGCCGGTTCAGCATGTTCCTATGGAAAAACTCCGGGAAATACTGTCTGTGCTGCCTGAGTTTCAGGTAGTTTCAGGCGGCGGCGCGGCAAATGTGGCGAAAATAGCCGGCATGCTGGGCGTAAAAGCCGGCTTTATCGGCGCCCTTGGGACAGGGCCCGGGAAGAAAAGGGACAAAACCGACCAGTTCGGCTGCGTCTTTGAGAATGAACTTGCTGAAGCGGGTGTACAGACCTGGCTTCCCAGGAAGCCTTCGCCTACAGGGGTCTGCCTTATGCTTCAGATGAACGACGGCGCGAGCAGGATAGCCGCTTCTCCCTCGGCGGCCCTGGAGCTTTCCGAAGAGGATATCGACGAGGACGCTCTTCGCCAGGCCCGGGTCGTGGTCATTGACGGCTATATGCTGGACCGCGGGAAACTGGTAAAGCATATTTTTGATCTTGCTGATTCCTGCGGGACCATCGTTGCCCTGGACGTGAGTTCCACGGGACTTGCCCGCGAACGGGCCCTTGAGATTATCACCTACGCCCGGGCGTATCCCCTTATCCTCTTTATGAATGAAGACGAGGCCCGGGCTTTTTATCAGGTCATAAGCCAGTCCGGGGAAGACCCTTTGAAAGAAAGCCCCGGAAGAACCGATGTCCTGGGTCCCCAAATGATCGGCCTTTTCCGTGGTTTTACCGCTAACGACTTTTTTCCTATTCTGACGGTAAAACTGGGAAACCGGGGGGCGGTTGTTTTCGCAGGCGGCAATGTTTACCGGAAAGAAACCATCCCGGTGATCCCCCTGGAAACCACCGGCGCCGGGGACACCTTCTGCGCCGCTTTCCTGGCGGCGTGGATTCGGGACAAGCCTCTGGACGAGTGCGCCGATCTGGGCAACAAAGCTGCGCGGCAGGTACTGGACGTACAAGGCGCCCAGCCGGATCCCAAGGGCCTAAAATCCCTTGAACGGTATCTTAAAAAATAGGTACAAAAAAACACTTGTTATTTAAGGACAAGCCCTAAGAGAGTGGGAATAGACCCATAGAGCGCCGGGGTGGTACTCTTTCTGTGAAGAATATCACCCCATGTACCTAAATGAGGAAGAAATTATATGAGCAATCTTTCAATTGATTATGCGGGCGGTGTTATCAACACTGGCGGGAATAACGGTTTATTCCTGAACGTAACGTCCGGTTCGGGGGCTGTCTTTGCGTTTTCCCTTCCCCAGTTTTGCCTGCGGGAGTGCAGGGAAAGCCCGGTATTCAGTTTCACAGGACAGCAGGGGGAACGGACCTTAAAAAACGGCGGCTTGGAACGCCAGCTTTTGTATCAAAGTCCTGAAGGATTACATCTTGAAGCTGAATTGCAGACCTTCCCCGGTTCTCCGGTCATACGGTTCCGGTTCAGGCTTTCCGCGGAAGGGAACTTTCATTTTTCGAAGCCTGATGGCCGGGACGATGTGCTCTATACGGAATTTTCCGTTAACCGGGCGGATATTACGG
>JAITEW010000163.1 GCA_031281855.1 Treponema sp. | reverse complement strand
TTCAAGGCCCCCTGAACCGGCGATACAGTGGCCGGTCATGCTTTTGATGCTGGACACCTTCATTTTATAGGCGTGATCCCCAAAGGCGTGTTTGATCATCTTTGTTTCCGTAGGATCGTTGATCTCTGTCGAAGTTCCGTGGGCGTTGTAGTACTGCACTTCTTCGGGCTTAATGCCGGCGTCATCCAGCGCCAGCTCGATTGCCCCCCCCCCACCCTCCCCGGACGGGTCAGGGGAGGTAATGTGATAGGCGTCGCATGAAACGCCGTAACCCGCGAATTCCGCGAGGATCTTCGCGCCCCTGTTTTTCGCGTGCTCCTCGCTTTCCAGAACCAGAAGCCCCGCCGCTTCTCCAAGGACAAAGCCGTCCCGGTCAGCGTCGAAGGGACGCGAAGCCTTTTCGGGATCCCCGCAGCGTTTGGTTGACAGGGCCTTGAGCATCTGGAAGCCCCCGATGGCGAAAGGGACTATACATGCTTCGGTTCCCCCGGAGACGGCCACATCGCAGCGGCCCGATCGTATGAGATCCAGCGCCTGGCCCAGGGCGTCGGTTCCTGAAGCGCAGGCGGTTATCTGGGTATACGCTGGCCCCCGGATGCCGAAGAGAATGGCGATATTTGCAGCCGCCTCGTTGGGGATCATCAGCGGGATCGTCAGGGGCAGCATGCGCCTGGGGCCGGCCTCAAAAAGTTTGCGGAACGATTCGGTTACAATTTCAAAGCCCCCGATGCCGTTTCCAAGCACAACGCCGGTTTTTTCAGGATCGCTTTTTATTTTGCGGCGGCCGTTTTCATCAGCTGCCCCGATGAGCCCCGCGCCTTCCAGGGCCTGCACCGCCGCCGCAGCGGCGAACTGGGTGAACCTGGCCATTTTCCGGGCGTCTTTTTTATCTATCCAGACTGAAGGATCAAAGTCCTTTACTTCCCCCGCGATGGTTACGTCAAAATTCGTTGTATCAAAAAGGGTGATTTTCCCGATACCGCTTTTCCCTTCTTTAAGGGCCGCCGAAAACTCCTCTACCGATTTGCCTACAGGGGAAACCACCCCCATTCCGGTTACTACTACTTTTCGTTTCATTCAATTCCTCCGAATGCTAATAGGGTTTGTCTATAATGTAGACACATTATAGACAAACTTCCCTAAAAACCGCATTTTCGCAGCCTGGGAACCGAAGGTTCCTTGGCGAGAAAATGCAAGGTCTACCCGCAAAGTAAACGACTTTGCGGGTAGACTAAATAAACATACCGCCGTCAACGGCAATCACCTGTCCGGTTATGTAGGAAGACGAAGGGGATGCCAGGAAAAGCGCCGCTTCGGCAATGTCCTCCGGTTTTCCCGCCCGCTTAAGGGGGATATGGTCCAGCATTTTTTCCCTAGCCTCCTGGGGCATAGCGGCGGTCATGTCGGAATCTATGAAACCCGGGGCTATGGCGTTTACCCTGACCCCGCGGCTCGCCGTTTCCCGGGCAAGGCTTTTGGTAAGGCCGATAAGCCCCGCCTTGCTGGCGGCGTAGTTTGCCTGGCCGCCGTTGCCATGGATTCCCACAACGCTGGACATGTTGATGATAGAGCCGCTCCTTTTGCGTATCATGTCCCTGCCGACAGTACGGGCCAGGAGAAAGGCGGCGGTAAGATTTACGTCAAGGACCTTCCGGAAATCCTCAAGGCTCATTCTGAATGAGAGATTGTCCCTCGTGATCCCGGCGTTGTTTACCAAAATATCGAAGCCCCCGGATTCGGCGATCAGGGTTTCGGCGAGTTTTTCCGCTTCTTCCAGATTCCCCAGATCCGACACGGTCCAGTGAAATCTGCCTGCTGCCTTTTCGATTCGTTCCCCCAGATCATCAGGCTCCCTGGTTCCTATGCCCCATACTTCCGCGCCTGCCGCGATGAACCGTTCCGCGACGGCCCGGCCTATGCCCCTGGACGCCCCGGTTACCAGAGCTTTTTTATTATGTAATTCCATTCGCTGCCTCTTTGAAAAAATCGTTTGTAGCAAATAATTTTTTAATATCTTCCGCAGTTCCGGCCGGATAGCAGGGGACAGGGCTTCCTGAATCTTTCCACAGCCCCCGGAGAACAGCGCCGGGGCCGGTCTCAAGGCAGGCGCCGAATCCGCCAGCTTCCTGAATAGCCTTTTCCTCATCAGTCCAGCGCACCGGGGATGTTATCTGGGCCAGGGCCAGCCTTTTCGCCTCTTCGCCTGAATGTACCTGTTTACCTGAAACATTGGAGTAGAGGGGCAGAACCGGGTCCCTAAAAGCGGCCTTTTCCAGAAAAGGTTTGAAAGCCAGAGCCGCTTCTTCCATAAGAGGGGAGTGGAAAGGGCCCGCCACAGCCAGGGGTACGACCCGCCTGGCGCCGGCTTCGGAAAAGCGCGCTGCTCCGTTTTTCAGCGCCCTGGCGGTTCCGGAGATCACGGTCTGCCGGTGCGAATTGATGTTCGCGGCCCAGAGTTCTTGTCCTTCCGGGAGCTTTTCTTCTTTCCATCCCGCGATAAGGGCTTCCACCTGTTCAGGCGCAAGGCCGATTACAGCGGCCATTCCCGGGGCCCCGCCGTCCGCGGCGCTGAGTTTTTCCGCGGCTTCCTGCATGGCCTTTCCCCGTTCGGTTACCAGCGCGAAGCAGTCTTCGGCGCTGATAACCCCGGCGGCCGTCAGGGCGGCGTACTCGCCAAGGCTGAACCCGGCGCAGCCTGAGGGGCTTACGCCTTTTTCAGCAAGATAAGCCGCAGCAGCCAGGTTGGCCAGGGTAATGGCGGGCTGGGAAATATCCGTGCGTTTTAAGGTCCCCGCTTCTTCCCGCATAAGGGCTTTCATGTCCCTGCCGGAACTATCAGAGGCCAGTTCAAAGAGCCGTTTGATCCCGGCTCCCCCTGATTCCAGGAGATCCAGGGCCATTCCCTGGTACTGGGCCCCCTGGCCGGGGAATAAAAAAAATACACCTGTATTCATAGTTTTATTATGACAAAACATTGAAAAATGTCAATATAGAATTTCACCATACGATAAGGTTCCCTCCGTAGGTAAGGCCCCCGCCGAACCCTATAGTCATAATAAGATCCCCCTGTTTCAGGGCGCCTCTGCGGTTGAGTTCGTCCAGCGCGATAGGGATAGAAGCGGACGATGTATTGGCGTACTCCTGGATATTGAGAAAGAACTTGTCCTCCTGGACCCCAAGCCGTTTGGCCGCTGCCTGGACTATCCTCGCGTTCGCCTGGTGCGGGATAATCAGGGCCACGTCGTCCAGCGAAAGCCCTTCAAGCGCAAGCAGTTTCCCGATGGTGTCAGTCACCGCTTTTACGGCGAAGTTATAGACCGCCTGTCCGTTCATTTCAAGATGTATGGGCTTGTCCACGGTTTCCCCTTCTTTATAAGGATTCCTGGAACCTCCGCGCCTAAAAAGAAGGTGCTCCGCCCCTGAACCGTCTGCCCCAAGTACCGACCTGATGAGCCCTCGTTTTCCGGGCCTTTGGGGATCTGTTTTTTCCATAACCACCGCGCCGGCTCCGTCCCCAAAGAGCACACAGGTGCTCCGGTCATCCCAGTTGGTGAACTTGGTCAGGACCTCGGAACCGATTACCAGCGCCAGCCTGCGTTCTGAACCGACCCCCAGGAGGCCTGCCGCGGTTTCAAGGCCGTAGATGAACCCAGTGCACCCGGCGGCCACGTCCATTGCCGCCGCCCTGGACGCGCCAAGTTTTTCCTGGACCAAACAGGCTGTAGACGGGCAGCCGAAATAGTCGGCAGTGGCAGTGGCCAGAACGATGAGATCCAGGGACCGGCCTGTTTCTTCCGGGGATTCCTTCCTGGCTTCAGCGGCCATGGACAGGGCGTTCACAGCCGCTTCCAGCGCCAGATCGCTTGCCGCGGTAGTATCGTCGGCAACATGCCGCGCCTCTATTCCCGTGTGGGATCGTATCCATTCATCACTGGTATCGATTTTTGCCGCCAGATCGTCGTTAGTTACCCGTCCGGAAGGCGCCGCCATCCCGGTTCCGGTTATTTCAAAGGCCATGAATCATCCTTTATTATGACAATATGTATAATTTCGTCATAATAACAAAATCATAAGAAATGTCAATACTATTTAGACCTCCTGTTATCCGGAAGGTTGCGGGTTTTCCGCATATATATTACAGTATATAATATGAAAAGAACCTTTTCCTCCTGCATGTTCTTTGTGGTGCTACTATTGTTAAGCGCTGTTTCCCCCCTTGGAGCCCAGGGTTTTTTCAAATCTCTTTCATGGTCCGCAAAAGGATCGGTTCTTTTTTTGTTTGAAGATAACGGCATGCGTTCAGATCCTATGCCCATACTCCCTAGCCTCGGTTTTGGGGCGGCTTACCCCATCTCCGCCCCTATGTGGATAGAGCTTACCGGGGATTTTTACTTTACCCATTACGGTTACGACTTCACCCTGGACAGGGCGGTTCCTTATGCCATCGAAAACAGGTCTTCCTTTGTCATCGGTTCGGTGCTGGGCCTCCAGGCTGTGGCGCTTTTCGATCTTACCCCGGTTGTTTCCGTCCGTGTATACGGCGGCCCTGCCGCTGATTTGCGGATAGTCCTGGTAGCCGAGGACCTTAACGAAGGGGTTGATGACATGGATGGGATACGCCGGGAGACCAGGGCCGTAAAAGACTATTTCTGGGGGAAGGGCCGCTGGTTCCTGCCGTTTTTCGGGACCGGCGCGGACTTCAATCTGAATTCCAAAATCAAGCTGGGCCTGGATCTCAGGGTCTGGTTTCCGCTTTACCGGCTCTGGTCCGGAGAGGATCTCCCTGCGGCAGAGGGCTGGCGTTTCGGAATGGGAATGAGGATCACGTTCCGCCGCGGGATAGTGGACGAGGCTGAATGAATGGCATATTATTAAGCCATGCTTGGATTTTTGATAAAGAAGAATTTTTTCGATCTTTGGGATAATCTTTTCAGGGTCGCTCTGCTGAACCTTGGGTTTATCGCTTCCCTGGCTATTCCGGTTTTTATCCCTTCGCTGCTGGCAGCGGCGCCGGTTCTGGGAATGGCGGTGTTGTTTGTAGGCATACTCTGGTGTTTCGTCTACCTTGCCGCCGCGGCCCTTTCCGTAAAGACCCTTTCGGATTACGGCGCTTTCGGGTTCGGGGATTTCTTTTCCAATCTGAAAACCGTATGGCCCCTGGGGCTCATGGCAGGGGTCCTGGTGTTTTTGTGCTATCTCCTTATCACCATGGTAATACCGTTTTACCTCCAGATGAATTCCATGGTCGGCCTTCTTTTGGCTGCTGTTATTTTCTGGACCCTTGTAGTCGGGGCGCTGTCGCTGCAATTCTTTTTTGCCGTAAGGGCCCGGCTGGATACCAAGTTATCCAAGATCATCAAGAAATGTTTTATTATCTTTTTTGACAATCCCGGTTTTTGCCTCTTTACCTTTATCCACAACCTCGTGATGCTGGCTATATCCCTGTTTCTGGCGTTCCTTTTTCCGGGCCCTGCGGGAATGCTCCTGTTCCTGGACGAAGGGCTCAGACTCAGGCTCCTTAAATACGACTGGCTCGAGGTTAATCCCGAAGCGGATCGCCGGAAAATACCCTGGGACGCTATTCTGATTGATGAACGCGAGCGGACAGGGACCAGGAGTTTGAAGAGCTTTATTTTTCCCTGGAAAGATTAGCGGGTTGACAAAACTAAATGATCGGATAAAAGAAAATGAACCGCAACGGCGAAAAAGTCAAATAAGGAAGGAGAAGAACAAAGAACCCTGGACATCCCCCCTTTTTCGCCTCGCGGTTAGTTTCTTTTAATGTGGTTGTAGCTTAATTGAATCAACCTCCCAGGGGTAAGAAAACCTTCCGGGATTTCCATGCTATTTCTCGTGGCTGCCTGTGGGGCTGTGTTTGCAGCCCATACCGGTAGCGGTCGAGCCGCAATAGATGCATTTGTTGGCTCCGTGGCCGTGGATATGAACCCGTGTGGGCGTCTGGAGGCAGCCGGTGCCGTAGGAGCTTGTGCCGCAGTAGATGCAGCGTTTTTCATCGTTGTTGTGCAGATGAAGCCCGTTCAGGCTTTTAGAGCACCCGGCGCCGTAGGCTGTTGAACCGCAGTGTACACATTTAGAGGCCATATTTTTGTTCCTTCCTTCATAATGATTATTTTAATAACGGGCCTGCTAAAAAGGCCCGCTTTGTTACCTGATGCTCTGTTCCGAAACTTCAGTTTTTGGAACAGCTTCTTTAGATTTAAGACCCAGGCAGCTAGCCACACCCCGTTCCAGGCCGGGTATGCGGTTGTGGACAGGGGTGTTCACGGTCCTGACTTTCCCGTCAGGGTAACGCAGGGCCAGGGCCGTAGAGCCCCCTCCGTCCAGGTTGAGTCCTTCTGAAGCGCCGAGCCTCCTGAGAAGCAGGCCCAGTTCGGCTTCTGTGGCTCCGGCGCTGCCCGGCCGCCTGCCGTCCACTGCCAGGATGTAAAGAATCCTCCCTTCGTCTGAAAGGCCAACGGCGCTTCTGGGATGCCGCGGGGCGCCGGAGCCCGCTGTTTCAGTCAGCCGCGTTGGGAGGCTCCCGTTTTCAAGGACGATAAAAAAGCCGCCGACGGCGTTTTCTATCCCTTCGGTTTCCCTGATTTCGGACTGCCTGACAATAGCGGCCCTGCGGCTGCGGTAAAAAACCAGCGCGTCATAGGCCGGATCAGGGGGGCTTACCAGGACGCCGTCAGATACGGTAATCCCCACAATGGTCCGCTTTTCACGCTCTTTTCCCGAAACCGGATCGAAAGGGTTGGCGTTGATTCCCGCCGCGGCGCCTGTATCCCGGACAAAACTGCTTACATGGACGCTCAAGGCCGAACCGCTTACCACTATTTCCAGTTCCGGATCAGACAGATCCGCTCTGAGAGCCCGGAATTCCAGCTTCGGGTTCCGTATTTTTCCGGCAAAATACCCGATTTCAGGGCCTGTTCCTGGCGTTTTGCCGGTGTTCAAAGGCTGCCAGAAAGGGATAACATCGCCGATGCTCCCGGCCGGTTCCGCCTGTTCCCTGCTGCCTGAAACCGGCGGCAGGCTTGAGCAGGCAAAAAAAAGCGGCGGTACAAGAAAAACCAGCAACGCCCGCCGCATTTTCAAAAACAATCGATCGCTAATAATCGCTTTTACCCTTCCGGGATTTTTTCATCAGTTTCCTCGCAATAGCCTTCTTCTTCCGGTTAAGAATAGTAGAAGGTTTTTCATAATATTCCCGTTTTTTAAACTCCCGGATGATGCCTTCTTTTTCCACCATCCGTTTAAAACGCTTAATGGCTTTTTCCAGCATTTCGTTATCATCTACGATGATATGAGCCAAATGAAATCACCTCCTCTCCTCAACAGGTCAGAATGAACTGCAGGCTGCAACAGCCTCAGTAGCGTATTAGTTTACTCAGAATTTCATCTTTGTCAAGAACAGCGCGGGATATAAAAGCGTCGGGATCGGTGTTTTCCCCTGCTGTACGGATTTCCCAGTGGAGATGGGGGCCTGTGGCGAGTCCTGTGGACCCCGAAAGCCCCAGAAGGGTTCCGGCGCTTACTATAGCGCCTTCCTGGGCTTCTATTGTGTCCAGGTGGTAGTAAAGGGAGTACACCCCGGGCAGGTGTTCGAGTATCACCGAATTCCCTGTAACGATTCGGGGCCGGGCCAGGACCACCCTCCCAGGGGCGCAGGCCCATACTTCAGTGCCCTTGGGAACCCCGTAGTCCACGCCTGCGTGGATAGAGGTATCGCTGGAACCTGACACATACTGGTAGATCCTGCGATCCCCGAAAAAACTGGTCCGCCTCGTGGACGCGACAGGCGGGATAAAGGGGCCTGATGTGAAAATATCCGCGCCTGTGTGGTTGAGTATGGCCCAGAGCTGTTCAGCCTCTCTTGTTTTCTGCGGGTCGATTTGGGTCCTGATAGCGGTGTTTTCTTCATCCAGGGCGATGGTTTCAGAGATAAAATCCCGTTTTTCCACGAGAATAGGGATGTCCTGGATGGTCCGCCCAGGGGCTTCGACGCGGATGAAAAAAGGGCCTGCGCCGGCTGTTGAAGGAATCCCCAGGATAGCGGCCAGTACGTCCCGGCCTTCTGCGTCTTTCGCAAAGCTGAAAAAAAGGGCCTTCGCGATCCTCTTCCCCTGGGAGTCGAGAAGCACCGCCTGGAACTCCCGGCTGCCGGGACCCGAAAAGTCGTCCGTATACGCGACAGTTACAGGCTCTCCCGCCCTGGGGCTTGCGGGGATCGCCGCGAACCCGGGACCCCCTTGAAGGGGCCTGAGAGGCGGAACCGATACCTGAACCGGATCAGCAGGGAAATGAATGCTGGGCAGGCCCGGAACAGGTTCCGCAGGGGCTACAGGCGAGGGCTGCTTAGGGGCGCTCTTTTCCCTGCCGGGTTCAGCCCATACAAGAAAGGGCAGGATCAGAAAAAGAAACAGCCCCGCTTTTACCGGTCTTTTTCCGCTCATGTTCCGCTCCGCCTGAGATCGCTCACCATGAGCTGGGGTATTTCGTTTCCGTTAAAATAATTCCTCGTGATTCTGAAAACCAGATCCACAGTGTCCCCTGTGTCGAAATCCCGCTTTACCTTTTCCGCCGCCTGCCAGTACACGCCGGGCCATTTGTGCTTCCCGGTATCCAAGGTGAGCTTGACGTGTTTGGCTTCGGCCTTTCCCATAAGGCTGATGTCGGTGATCTTGAGGCCCCGCGCGAGGAAGCTAAGGGGATCGTTCCCTTCGCCGTAGGGCTCGAAAAGATCCACGATTTTGAAGATATCCGGCGTGAGGTAGCTCAAAGGGAGTTCGGCGTCTATTGTCAGGGTTTCGTCATTCCCCGGCTCTTGTAGTTCTATGCCCTCTGAGGCCTGTTTGAGGCGTTCCAGGAATTCGGGCCATTTGGTTTTTTCCATACTGAAACCAGCGGCGTAGTCGTGCCCTCCCCAGTCGAGGAACAGGTCGGCATTGGGTTCCAGGAGGAAACGGAGATCGTAGTTTCCAACAGAACGGAGGGACCCGGTGATGATCGTCCCCCCTGCGGCGGCTACCAGGGCCGGGACCTTAAAGCGGCTTGCAAGGCGGTTCGCCATGATCCCTGTGACCCCGCGGGGTATGTTTTCGCCCCAAGCCGCAGCCAGTTTTTCCCCGAAGGTTTTAAGATTCTCCTCTGCCAGGGGTTCCACAACGGTCCAGATATCGCCGCCCAGCTTTTTCCGTTCCTCGTTCATCGCTACCAGTTCCCCGGCTATGCGGTCCCTTGCAGAGGCGTCTTGTTCCATAAAGAGGCTTGCGGCTTTTTCGGGGAATCCCAGGCGTCCTGCGGCGTTGATAGCAGGGCAGAGCATCCAGGAGATGTCCTGGGAACCAATGCGCCTTCCCGCGAGGCCCAGCTTGAACAGCAGATCCGAAAGCCCGGGCCTGGGCTTTTCCGTCAGGGATTTTATCCCCTGGCGTACGATGATCCGGTTTTCATCTTTAAGGGGCATAATGTCCGCGATAGTCCCAAGGCACGCAAGCTGGAGATCCGTGTTGTCCGCTTCGGTAAAGCTCTCTTCGCGCTTCCGGACAAAAGAGGTAAAGAG
>JAITEW010000136.1 GCA_031281855.1 Treponema sp. | reverse complement strand
ACTTCCAGCCCCGCTTTAGCGCCTCAGGTTTTTCTACCATTACCGGCAACACCGGGGTAGGCAGTTCCGCGGCGATATGCAACAGGGGTATTACCGAAATGACAGGGAGCGCCCAGGCGGACAAAGTATATGTCTGGAATTACGATCCCGATCCAAGTGAAGAGACCAAGCACCAGAGCTTTACCCTGGCGCAGAACGCCCGGCTCGGAGGACTGGTCCTTGCCTATTCGAGGGACAATAACAGCGTCTTAACCCTTGATGGTATAACCGGAACAGACCGTATAGCTGTGATCGACCTGGAGGGTCATTTGACCGATGGTAAGCTGAGCGGCTCGGCCAACGGCGACTGGCTTACAAAGAAGCTGGTTATTTGCAACAACACAACCTTGTCCGGCCTTATTTATCTTAACCGCCTCACCCTGGGAACCTTTGTTGGGGCCTCGGATACTTCCCTGTCGGCGTCATATCAAATTAAACCTCATGGCACCGATGACTATGGGACTCTGGAGCTTAAATGATGACTTCCCCCGGATCTTGTATTTTGAAAAAAGGAGTTTTGTCCATGAAAAGACATTCCCGGCAAAAGACACGGCCCCTTCAGGCCCCCGGGGCCGCGGCTTTAGCCCCGCTGGCGGCGCTGTTGCTGCTGTTTTGCGTGTTCCCCCCCCTGGCCGCCCAGACCCGGACTGAGGAGCGGGTAGAGACAGGGCGTTTCGGTACTGAGGAAACAGAAGAAGGCGGGGCGGTTTTGAAAGAAGACCTTAACGGCCAGTGGCTCCGCCTGGGTTTCAGGGCAGGACCTTCACTGCGTTTTTATACCCCCTCAAGGGACACCCGCTATACCGGGGGCGATACCCATGCGGCTGCCCTGGACCTGGCGTTCCAGGCTAATCTCAGGGTGCTTCCGTTCCTGAGCGTTCAGGCCGAAGCGGTGTTTACCTGGGATAACGCGTCCCTTTGGGCTTACCAGACCGGCGCTGTCCGTTATACCAAGGATTATACGGCTTTTTCCCTCCAGTTTCCTGTACTGGTAAAATTCGATTTCTACCCGGGCATATTCAAAGTTTCGCCCTTTCTGGGGCTGTACTACCTGGCGCCTCTGGGCAAGCTCAAGGCGTCCAGTTCCCTGGATGATGAAACCCGCTCCCTTTCGTACCAGGTTTCGCCGCCTTTGGGGTTTCTGGCCGGTCTGGGCGGATCCATGAAAATGGGGCCCGGCGCCGTTGTTGCTGATCTCCGGTATGCGGCGGACTTTGGGGACCTGGAGGCGAAAGACGGGAGCACGGAGGAATTCAGGCGCAGTATGATTTCCCTAACCCTGGGTTATGAACTGGGATTTTTTACCAGAAAGGGAGGATCTCATGAATAGGAAGTTCCTCTCTGCGAAAAGCGCCGTTATAGCGGCAGTTTTCAGCGTCTTTCCTGTCCTGCTTTTTGCCCAGGCCCTTCCGGCGGAAAACAGCCAGGGACTGGATTATGAAGGAAAAGCTATTGTAGCGGTACTCCCTCTGGCAGGGGGGGAAACAGAGATGATACGGCGTTTCCACGAAGCGACTATGGCGGCTGTTGCGGGGCTTGAAAAGTACAGTCCCAGGGATGTGTATATACCTGCTGGGGGAGAAATACCCACTGATATGCCGCCGGTCAGGAGTTTGGTCCCCAGCGTCAGGTATGCCCTTACAGGAGGCGTGTATCCCGGAAGCGACGCCGGGGAGTATTACCTCCAATTATGGCTTTGGGACATGGCAGGTTCAACTATGATCTATACCGACGATCTGGTATATGATGATATTGACGGGGCTTTGGAAACTCTGCCGGGCCTGGTGGAGTGGCTTTTTTCCCATATCCATATAGTGATCATCGAAGCCCCTGAAGCCGACGCCTGGCAGGACCCGTTCTTTATGCTCGGCATGAGGGCCGGTCTTTCCCCGAGGTGGTATGTCAACCCTGATGAAAAATCTCCGGGCGCCTCGGCGCTGAACTTTGAAGGGGCTGTCTTTGGCGGCCTGCGCCTTACCGGCCTGCTTTCCTTTCAGCTTGAAATTCTTTTGACTAATGACACCCTGGTTTACAGGGGCCTTGATTTGATAAGCGATCCGCCGGTTATGGAAAATGAGAAATTTACCGCCTTTTCTCTGACTATCCCTTTGCTGCTTAAAGCGAATTTCAGAGCCGGCCTTTTCCGGCTTTCCCCCCTTGCGGGGTTCTATCTGGCCCTGCCTCTGGGAAAGAGCCGTTACCGTATAAATAACGACGCGGCGGAATCCTATTCCTGGTCTTTCTCTGTCCCCCTGGGGTTTACCCTGGGATTTGAGGGAGCGGTGCAATACGGACCAGGGAGGATTTTTACGGGCCTGCGTTACGGCGTGGATTTTGGTACGATAGCCATTAACGATGCCGTAACCCTTGACGGCAAGGAAGTACAGTACCGGCGGCACAGCTTTTCCCTGTACCTGGGATACGAATTTGGCTTTTATAACGGAAAGAAATTAGGAGGGTCCTGATGAAACAGTTAAGCGCGGCATTTATCTTCGGTTTATTGGTTTTGTCGTTTTGTTCTGCCCAAACCCAGACAGGAAACGCTTCGTATAACCCGTCAAAAACAGGGTTGACCATAAGCCATTCCAGCCTTTCGTTTAACACCCGTGTACGGGTTACCAATCTGTTGAACAACCGGTCTGTGGAAGCTGTTGTAGACGGCCGTATCGCCATAAGTTCCGAGCGAATCGCCGACATTTCCGGAGAAGCGGGAGACGCCCTTGGAATGAACAAGACCGGCATGACTCGGGTAGAAATCGCTGAATTGCCCTCCAAAGCCGGGTCCGTACAGAATGTCGTGATTCCTCCTGCGCCTGCTGCCGCGGCTCCTTCCCGGACGGCTCAGGAACAGGCCCCTGCGGCTTCTTCTTCCTCAGTAACCCAGATCCTGCCTATCCAAACCATCACTGATGTGCAGTACGTCCCGGTTCCGGCCCCTGTCCAGCAAAACTGCTGTTCCCCCCTTTTATGGGTGATTTTTGCGCTGCTGGTTCTGATAATCATTCTTCTCGTGATAATACTGGTCCTAATCCAGCGCCGCCTGCTTCTGTGGCCCTGGCATTACCCGGTATGGTACAGGCGGCATTTTTTGTACGCCAAAAAGTACCGGCGTTAGCCGGAACTTTGTCAGGCTGCCAGCGGAACTTTTTTTGGGGTAGATTATTTATGAGGCAACGCGCGCCCTTGATCTCCCCTAAGCCCTGGTTTATGCTGGATATATGTTCAAAGCGGTATTCCCCGGTTCTTTTGATCCCCCGACTTTGGGGCACATGAATATCATTGAACGGGCATCCTTTCTTTTTGACGAGCTTGTGGTGATCATCGCGGAAAACCGGCAGAAAAGGTACTTTTTTTCGGCCCAGGAGCGGCTGGATATGATGCAAGAGCTTGTCAAGCCCTGGAAAAATGTTTCCGCCATCATCTGGGACCATCTCATTGTGGATTATATGAAGCAGGAAAATATACGCCTTATGGTGAGGGGAGTCAGAGGTATGGATGATTTTTCATACGAATTTGAGCTTTCTATGATGAACAAAGCCCTTTACCCCCATATTGAAACCCTGTTCATGACCACTGATCCCAAGTATTTCGTCCTCCGTTCCAGTTCTATCAGGGAACTCGCGTCTTTCCATGGGGATGTGTCCGCTATGGTCCCGCCTTTGGTGGCAGAAGCTTTACACAGGAAAAATCCATAGTAAAGTGGGGTTGTTCTAAAACTTCAGTTTTTGGAACAGCTTCAAGTGTTCATGAGCAGTTTACGCAATTTAGCTTGACACAAAACGGGGTTTTTGTTAAACTTAAGATCTATATTTGATTTGACTATTCGAAGCGAGGTTTTGAGATGGCTGTACCCAGGTTTAAGACATCAAAGGCGAGAACAAGCCGGCGGCAGACGATTAATATGAAACTTACTGCCCCTAAAATGATTGAATGCGGTAATTGCGGCAACCAGGTTTTGCTGCACCGTGTATGTCCCAAATGCGGTTTTTACCGGGGCAAGCAGGTAATCCTGCCGGAATCTAAAGTATAAGGATCAAGGTGGAATAAGATGGATGATTTATTCGAAAAGATGAAGAAGCTGATAGCCGATAAGCTGGAAGTTGATGAGGCCAAAATAACCATGGACGCTTCATTCCGGCAGGATCTCGGGGCCGACAGTCTGGACACCTATGAATTGGTCTATGCCATCGAGGAAGAGATGGGTATTTCCATCCCTGACGAAAAAGCCAATGAGTTTGAAACCGTCCGGGATGCTTACGAATATATTAAATCCCAGCAAAAATAAGAAGAACCAGGACTTTCCGGATTTGTCCGGGGAACCTGGGAAACGAAAAAACAGGGGCCCCGCGGCAGAGGCCCCTCTCTGTAGCTTCTCTTCTGGTAAACTCCCGGCGCTGGAGCCGGGCAGGAAAAAGGTTTTAATGGCTTTTCTCAAGGCATCGGGGTTAAGGTTCAAGAAGCTGGAACTTTTGAACCTTTCTTTTATGCACCGGTCTGTATCCAACGAATCGGGCCATAAAAGTAACAATGAGCGGCTCGAATTCCTGGGCGACGCGGTTCTCGGGGCGGTAACAGCCGCTCTCCTTTACGAACAACTGGCGGATCGTCCTGAAGGGGATTTGGCCAGGATCAAGTCGGTAGTGGTTTCTGAGGACATTCTTTCCGGGGTAGCCAGGGAACTCCAGATCGACACCCTTCTTATCCTGGGCAAAGGAGAGGAAAATTCAGGAGGGCGTACCAAAAGGGCCATACTCGCCGACGCTCTGGAAGCCCTCATCGGGGCGCTTTACCTGGATTCGGGCTATAAAGAAGCCTATAATTTTGTAAGCCGTTTTATGGAAGCTGAAATCGGCCGGGTTTTGGAAAACCGCCACCACAGGGATTACAAGTCCCTGCTCCAGGAACTCAGCCAGCGGCATTTCCGCACTTGTCCTGTCTACAGGCTCACTAAACGTTCCGGCCCCGAGCATGAACGGATCTTCTGGGTAGAAGCTGAGGTAAA
>JAITEW010000111.1 GCA_031281855.1 Treponema sp. | reverse complement strand
CTTTATCAGAATGATGCGACTGCCCGCCTTGCTAAGATCAATGTCAGGGCGCCGCAGGCGGATGCGATGATCTACGAATTCAACACGCTCTATAAAGCAGGCGCCGAAGACGGCCACGGCGGGTTTGGTCTCCATGTATTTGGGGACAGAGCTTACAACTCGGCTTCGTGGGGCAGCGGCAAATCGTACTTATTATGGCTCAACTACGATGAAAATCCCGCCAACAAGCGTATCCCAAAGGGCTTGAGCGGCCAGGTCTACCGCAGCTACACCAACTCCCGCATGGACCTGGTGGAAAGCGTCGACCTGAACGAGTACGCCCCCCTGCTCACTGCGGAAAATCTTTCTTCTCCGGTGTCTTTTAAAATCGCTGTGGACGGCAATACCGGGGAAGTCCGGGTCTATGACCCTACGGATCCTGATTTATTAGCGTATCGTTACTTCTACATCAATAAAAACGATATTCCCCTTAAGGGCGACTGGGTCGCGCTCAGAACCAACGGCATCCAGTTGTCCTTCGCATTAGGACTTTAGGGGACGCTGGGGGCGGGGAAGCCCTTGTCAACCCCGCCCCTTGAAGGCGATAATTCCGGTATGCGTCTTTTCGAAGTGGTTTCGCCATCGTTGAGACTGTCGAATAAGTCCTTTCCCAAAAATTTTACCCCCCATTTAGAGTCATAAAACAGCTATAAAACACCCGTTTAGACGCATATTTTTGACGCAGTAATACTAATTCGTGTCTGTCCACAAAGTCGGTTGCTTTGTGGACAGACCTTGCATTTTCTCGCCAAGGAACCTTCGGTTCCCAGGCTACGAAAATGCGGTTTTTAAGGTAGTCTGTCCATAATGTGTCTACATTATGGACAGACACTAGTTACTGCCGCATTCGCCTGGTTCTCCGGAAAACTGAGGCTGCTCCAAAACTTCAGCTTTTGGAAAGACAAGCTTTGCTTGTCAAGCTTCCTTAGATTCCAACTGGCTTTGGGATTTTTTCCTGATAGTAAACAGAGTGGAATCTACAGTCCCTTTTGGAATTTTTAAGATTTCAGCCACCTCCCTGTTGGACGCGTCCAGGCGCGTTCCTGAAAGGCGTTTTTTCATTGAATGATAGCGGCGCTTGGCCCGGTCATAACGGCCCTGCATTTTCTCCCAGTACGCGGTCCCTGGGACAACTGAAGAATACCGCTTGTGGAAGGACAGGCAGCGGTAGTACTGGCAGTGAACTCTGTTCCTGAGATCCAGAATTTTCTGTTCTTTGTCCCTGCGCTTCTTGTGCATTTCATCGATAAGGCGCTTGAGATCTTCTTTGCTCCTGTTCACATACGCAGCGATTCTGTCCAGGAGATCTTCGGAAACAAAAAAGTAGGATTTTAATAACAGAACAAGGATCTGCTGCGGCGTGTAGTTTTTTTCAAAAGCAGGAAGATCCCAGGCGTTTCCGTTCCCATCTCCGTTCCCGTATTCGGGTTCGGCTTCGCAGGCGTTCATCTCTTCGGCCTTGGCTTTCCAGCAGACGTATTCCGTGGCCCTGTGATCCGCTTCTTTGGACCTGTATTCCTTGCTGGCCCAGCGTACAATAGAGCCGATGTAGGCCTCAAAGCTGGATCCCTTTTCCTGGTAGTAGCCTATCGCCCGCGACAGCCTTGGATAAAACCAGGCGAGGAAATCAACAAACCGGTCCCGGTTCCCTTCAAAAACATGGAACCGCTCGTAATTGTCCATAAGGTATTGAAAAACAAGACCTTCAAAATGTTTCCGGTCTATTTTTCCCAGTAAATAATACTGGTGCGTTTCCGCAAGTGTGTAAGTATTCAGCATAGCGCTCCTTGGTGTCCGCATATAATACGGTTCAGACAAGGGTTTTGCTTCGTTGCGGATGACAAATGTCACGGAAAAATCAGAGAAAAATTTTAAATTTATTCTAAACTTGACCCACGATAGCGTTAAATCCGCCGGCCAAACCCGGAGGGGGACCCCCCGGGCAGTCTAGACGGTCGTCGCCCTCTTTTACGGACGCCCCGGCGTCGCTTTTACTGGTATGACGCCGTATGCCTGCCCGGGAGCTCCTGGCCGGCGCTTTATCGCAGGTAGGCAGGGTTGGTTGGCCGCAAGCGGGGGAAAGCCTGGGAAAAACATGTGGATCATGTTTAAACTTTGTGGACAGAAACTAAATGGACTTGTTCAATAACCCGGTTGGTTATCTGCTAACCGAAGGTTAGCTTGCAAGTCTTGCGTTTTTCAGGCTAAAGCCTTACAAAACCGCGTTTTTTAGTGGAAGTTGTTCAGAAACTGAGGTTTCTGAACAACTCTAATAATGAAGTTTTGAAACAGCAACCCTAGATTTAGCTTCTTGTTTTTTAGGAAAAAATTGTTTTGAACTCGTCCAGTAGTTTCGGCTTGATTTCGCTTATGGTCCCTTCAAGGCTGAAGCCTGCGGCGTTTTTGTGGCCTCCTCCGCCAAAGGACCTGGCTACAGCCGCCACATCGACTTCGTCCCTGGAACGGAGCCCGGCGGTGCAGTTGTCCGGTTTCTCCTGGCGTATGAGTACCACAGCTTCTACGCCTTTTACGGCCTGGAAATTCTGATAAACAGCGTCCGAATCCCGGCTCTCCAGACCGAAGCGCCGGGTCTCTTCGTATTCCTCTGTGGAGATCACGAGCTTCCCGCCGAAATAGGATTCCCCACGGGAAAGGATGCGGCCCATAAGGATACGGGAATCCAGGCTCTTGCCGCCGTGGATTTTCTGAAAGATCTCTTTAGGGCTCGCGCCTGAGCGGATCATTTTTGCTGCGGCTTCGAAGGTCTCAGCTCCTGTTTCGTCTATATGCCGGAAAAACCCCGTGTCGGTGCAAAGCCCGAAGAGGAGGAGTTCGGCTTCGTCTTTGAGGAGTTCAAGCCCCAGGGCTTCGATAAGAGCGCTGATCATAACGGTAACCGACGGGGCCTTTTCGTCGATAAAAGCCTCCCCCCCCTCCACCCCCCTCTTGCCGGCCTTGTGATGATCGATAACAGCCGCAGGAAGCCCTTTGAGCAAAGGCGCGAGATCCCCGGTACGGTCAACGGAACTGCAGTCGGTAATGATGACCCTGGCGTCTGCCCGGCAGGTTTCCCCAATAGAGGAGGCGAAGTATTTTTCGTAAGCCTTCACCTCTGTCCGTTTGAAAGGCCCTGCGGAACAGGGAACGGCTTCCTTGCCCAGCCTCTTCAGCGCCGAGACCAGGGCAAGCTGGCTGCCTACGCAGTCGCCGTCAGGTTCTTTGTGACCCGCGACAATGAATTGTTTTCCGGTTTTGATAAAGTCCAGTAATGCGTCAGGTACAGGGATCATTTTTGTCAATAGCCTCTAACACAATAAGAGCCGGCGCTGCATGCCCCAGGGGTACCCGCTTACTACCGGTTTTCCTTCTTTTATGTAAACGTCAATCTCTGTCCGCATACCGAAATTCTCAAAGTAGATCCCAGGCTCAAGGGAGAAACAGGAGCCCTCCAGGAGCAGCCGGTCGTCGGGGAATTCGACGGAATCTATGTTCACACCTGAACCGTGGAGTTCCGTATCAATGCCGTGCCCGGTCCGGTGCTTCAGGGCCTGCCCATAACCCAGGCCGGTAAGGACTTCCCGGGTTTTCCTGTCTACCTGGGCTCCTGTAAGCTTCCGGCGCGCGGCCAGTTCTTCTTCGATAAAGGCCAGCGCCTTGTCCCTGGCGCCCAAAAGATCGGCAAAAGCTTTTTCATATTCTTTCCCAGGCGTTTCCGCATAGACCCCTATCCATGAAATATCCGCCCAAACCGCGCCGGGCTTTTTTTCCTTTGCCCAGAGATCAAACTGGATCACATCCCCTTTGCGGAATTCGGCGCCTGACCCGGAAAAATCATAGTGGGGATTGCCCGCGTTGGCCCCTGCGGCGACGATAGGCGCGTGGCCTGGGTCCAGGCCGCGGTTTTCCATCTCTGCCAGCATCATGCCCCGCAGATCCCCTTCGCAAAGGCTCCCGGAACGGCTGTTTTTTACCAGCTTCCAGGCGAGGTCCACGATTTCATAAAGATGAACCGCGGCGCTCTCGTGGGAAGCGATGCCCCTGCTGTCCAGTATCCCCCGGAAACGCTGTATCAGCGCTCCTGCGGAAACCAGGCTGAGCCCCGCTTTCTCCAGAACCGCCGCGGTCCCTGCGTCGAGAAAGGAAATAGCGGTGATATATTCCGATGACTGTACTCCCCAGGATTTTCCCGCCAAAGGCTTCAGGGCCGCTAAAAGTTCGTCCCTGCTGCGGTAGAACGTCTTTTCCCCAGGCAGATGCTCCAGAGCCGCAGGCTCCACGGCGTGGAGGATTTTTTGCGGAGAGCCTTTGCGGGGAATGGCATAGATCCACAGCCGGGTATTGGACGTATCCTGGGAGACGCCGAGCACTTCGTCAGAGATCCTGTCGCGGTGGCGGAAATTACAAAAAAGCCATCCGTCGAGGCTTTCACTGCGGATGGCTTCCTGGAGGGGTTCCAATTCGGAAAAAGGCATCAGAATTCCAGTCTTACGTCTTCTATACCCTCAAAATACTCGTCAAGGTTGATGTTGAGAGGTACTACGCCCCAGCTTTCGTGGGCCCGTTCCCGTCGCACATAGAGGCGCACATGGCTGAATTCCCCGGACTTGTAATAGATCGTAAGGGTGGGCCAGGCCTTTCCTGATCCCAGGGTTATCTGGTCCGCTTTGCCGGTAGGGTCCGTAAACCATTCCAGAGGGATATAGGTCCGGGCCATCTGATTGGCGCCTTTCCGGTAGAGAATCACGTACCCGTTCCGGTAGCTGTAAATCTTTTCAATCGGAACGCTTACGTAATAGTAGTCTGATTGTTTGCGCTGGGACCGGCTATCCTGGGCAAAAAGCGCCCAGCCTGTACTGATCATAAGGCCCAGCAGGACCGCTAAAACCGCTTTTTTCATCTCATCCTCCTTGAACAATTCTATTAACAGGGCCTCAATGCCCTGCCCGGCTTGTCCTTAAAACCGCCTTTAATCATAAGTATCGGCGTTAATTCGCTTTCAGCTTTAACTATAATGCTTCCGGGTCCTCTGGGCAAGTGCTTTTTTCCGCTTTAGTCCCCTGTCCCGTTGATAGTCGCCAGCATTACGGCCTTAATGGTGTGTTTCCGGTTTTCCGCCTCGTCCCAGGCCCGGCTTCTGGGCCCGTCGATGACATCGGCGGTAACTTCTTCGCCTTTTACCGCCGGCAGGCAGTGCAGGAAGATCGTCTCTTTCTTTCCGGTTCTGTCCATCAGGGCCTGGTTCACCTGGTAGGGTTTGAGGAGTTTGATCCGTTCGGCTTTTTTATCCTCTTCGCCCATAGACGCCCACACATCGGTATACAGGGCATCGGCGCCTTCGACTCCCCCAAGGCTGGCGGTAACCCGTATCTTTGCGCCTGACGCGGCCGCAAAGGGGGCGCAGGCGTCTATCAGCTTCCGGTCCGGGTTCAGCGCTTCAGGGGTGATGACGGTAAAGTCGATCCCCAGTTTGGAACAGATCACCATGAGTGAACGGGCCACGTTGTTCCTGCCGTCTCCGACAAAACAGAGCTTTTTGCCCCTGGGACAGCCGAAATTTTCCTCCAGCGTCTGGATATCCGCCAGCGCCTGGGTAGGGTGGTAATCGTCGGTAAGGCCGTTGTAAACAGGTACCCCTGAATACTCGGCCAGGGTTTCCGCTGTTGACTGTTTGAAGCCCCTGAACTGAATAGCCGTGAACATGCGCCCCAGGACCCGGGCGGTGTCCTCGAGGGACTCTTTGACGCCTAGATGAATATCCTGAGTAGAAAGGAACACCGGGTGCCCCCCTTCTTCCCCGAAAGCGGTTTCAAAGGCGCAGCGGGTTCTGGTAGAACGTTTCTCGAAAAGCAGCGCCAGGGTTTTCCCGGTAAAACGGAGACGGATTTCCCCTTTCTGTTTCTGTTCTTTTACCAGCTTCGACAGGTCCAAAAGCTCCCGGATTTCTTCAGGCGAATAATCCAGCCAGGTCAGCAGGGACCGTCCCTTGAATTGTTCCAGACTCATACTTACACCTCTTGGTAAGAGGGTAGCTGGTAATGATGATTTAGAAAAGAGCCCCTGAATATACTAAACCTGACCCGGCATACAAAATCCGCCAGCCAGGCCCGGAGGAGACCTCCCGGGCAGTCTGGACGGCGAAGCAATAGAAACAGCGGCATCCATGCCGCCGCCTTAACGGCGCCTGGTATGACGCCGTATGCCTGCCCGGAAGCTCCCCTCCGGGCCTGGCTGGCGCTTTTACTGGCAGGTGAGGTTTACTATACCCAGTTGATGTTCACCAAGAAGGCTAAACTTGACCTGTGAGCGGTGAAAACCCCAGGAAAAACGCTTGTAGAGTCCGCCGGCGCTATAAATTAGATGGACGACGATGAAAGTCAGATGGACAACGCCCATAATGGCAGGTGTGAACTCCTAAAAAGACCGCTGTATGCCAATGACTTTTAAGGTGCTAGCCTTGTCTGGAGGGACCCCCCGGGCAGGCATACGGCGTCATACCATGCGCCGCTAAGGCGGCGGCATGGATGCCGCTGTTTCTATTGCTTCGCCGTCTAGCCTGCCCGGGGGGTCGCCTCCGGGCCGGGCTGGCGGATTTATCGTTACACTATGACACTTTCTGGGATTGTGTAAAGTAAAAATATGCGTTAGAATTAAACTATCTCAAGGTGATTTGAATGAGTCAAATCAACTCAATACTTTTTAGGAGGCAACTAATGAAAAAAGCTACAGTTTTAGGATTGGTCCTGCTGCTGTGCGGTACTACCCTCTTTGCTGAAGACGCCAAGGTGATGCCTGCGCGGATGGGCCGGTTCTATCTTGCGCCTACCTTCGCCTTTGCAAACGGCGAATTTGAAGAAGACGGTTCCCGGAAAAGCTATGACAGCGGTGAAGGGGCACTCAAACTCTTCAACCTGGGCCTCGCCCTGGAATACGGCATTATCGACTGGATCACCGGCGCCGTCCAGTGGGCTCCAGGCTGGAACGTCTGGTCCGATGTGGATCAGAGCATGGCAACGATGAACCCGGCTTTTGACGAGAGTGTAAACGTTAAAGGGTTCAACGACATTTTCGTGGGAGCCAAGATGCAGATCATCGGCCCCAGCGCCCTGGTTCAGAGCGAAACACTCCGCCTGGCCTTTGGCCCCGGTATGAAGATCCCCCTTCCTGCGGCGGATTACGAAGAGCAGGCAAAGAATGTTGCCTCCAATGATCCGGCCACCGGCGCCAACACGGACTATCATGTATTCGGGTTCGGCCTTCGGTCCTACTTCGATTTCATTATCAACAAGTATTTTTATATCAACGTCTACAATGAATTCCTCTACTATCCGGTCAAGGGAGACATGAAGAAAGCCGGCCTTCTGCCTTATGCCATTGCTAGTGCTATAGATCAATTTAAAGCTTTCGGTTTTGACTATGGAGATGTAACTTACGACTATGATCTTACCTTTGAACTGGAACCGGCTTTTTCCTATACCACCGAAAGCAGAATCATCCTTGGCGCCGGACTTCCGGTGAATTATAAATTTACACCTGGAGTAAAATATGATCTTACCAGACCAGATGCATCAGGTTTCTTGACAGCAATAAGTAGCAATTATGGCGCTACATCTCCTCAATATATTGCAGCCGCTACCGCTGTCGGGATTGCCAATTCAATTCAGGATAGCGATCCCACCCACTACCTGAGCGTAAAGCCTTATGCGTCCGCTTTTTTTGTGGGCTGGCCTCTGCCTATGGAATTCAAACTCCAGTATGGGCTTCCCTTGTGGGGCAAAAACCAGCGGATCAACAACACCATCACCCTGCAAATCAGGGCGTACTTCCGCAT
>JAITEW010000056.1 GCA_031281855.1 Treponema sp. | reverse complement strand
GCATCGCCCTTTTAAGGCGGTGGTCGGAGGTTCGAATCCTGCACGGCTCATTGTAAGAGAGCGCTCTCCTTAGGAGGGCGCTTTTTTTTTGCCGGAGTAAAGACCGCGTAGACCGGAAGAGCGGGCAATCTCCTACATCGCGGCGCGGTAGGCGCCCAGGAAGTGAAAGTCCCTGGTCCTGGTTTTTAGTTCTTCCAGCACCGTGCCGAAGGCGCCTTCGGATTCCGGGATGCTTACGTCAGCGTAGAAAAGGTACTCCCAGGGCTTGCCCTGAATGGGGCGGGATTCCAGTTTGGAAAGGTTAATGCCCTTGTCGCTCAGGATGCGGAGGCAGGCAAAGAGGCTGCCGGGTTCGTCAGGGACCGAAAACACGAGGCTCGCCTTGCTGGGCCGGCCCGAACCGAGGCTGGGAGGAACCGGGGCTTTTTCCCCTTCCCTGCGGGCGATAATAACAAAACGGGTGTAGTTAAGGGGGTTGGTCTCGATGCCTTCCCGCAGTATCTTGAGGCCGTGGACCCTGGCGGCAGCTTCTCCGGCAATCGCGGCTACTTTGACGGCCCCGTCGCGGGCTATCGAGGACACGGCGGTAGCCGTGGTAGTAGCGGGCTCCAAGGTCCAGTCAGGGTGCTTGTCCAGAAATTCCTTGCACTGCGCGAACCCCTGGGGGTGGCTGCGGACGATGCGTATCGTGTCCATATCGGCCCGTTCATCGGCAATAAGACAGTGGACGATCCTGAGCTTGAGTTCTCCTACAATGGCAATATCAGGGTACCGCAGGAACAGGTCGTAGTTTTCGTGAATAGAACCGGTCTGGCTGTTCTCTACCGGCACCACCCCGGCTGAGGCGGTACCGTCCAGGACCGCGTCAAAGATGCCGAAGAACGATGAAACCCCTATCCTCGGGGCGTCCTCGCCGAAAGCCCTGGTCAGGGCCTGTTCGGCAAAAGCGCCCTCTTCGCCGCAAAAGGCTACCGCCTGTTCTTCCGGAACAGGCGGTTTGGGAGCATTCTTTGAAGTGTCTGCGCCTGAAAAGGTATGGCCGCTGCCGTGAAGGGGCCTGGGCGTACGGAGGAGTTCCTTCCCTACTACCGGGGAAAGGGCCTCAATGTCCCGCATGAGTTTTTCAAACTGTTCAGGGTAAAGGGACTGGGGGCCGTCAGAGAGGGCCTGGTCAGGCCTGGGGTGCACTTCCACCGTGATACCGTCGGCGCCGGCTGCTATGGCGGCCAAGGCGACAGGGCTTACCTTGGCCCGTATGCCCACGGCGTGGCTGGGGTCCACAATAACCGGCAGGTGCGAAAGCCCCTTTACCACAGGGATAGCCGAAATATCCAGGGTGTTCCGGGTATAGGTCTCGAAGGTCCTGATGCCCCGCTCGCAGAGGACCACGTCCCTGGTTCCTGACGCCAAAAGATATTCAGCAGAAAGGAGCCATTCTTCGATAGTCGCGGAAGGACCGCGCTTTAAGAGCACAGGCTTGCCCAGGGAACCGACCTTTTTAAGGAGCTCGAAATTCTGCATGTTCCTGGCGCCTATCTGGAACATATCGGTAAGGTCCTTCATCTGCACAGCAAGCTCAGGCGAAACGACCTCGGTTACAATAGGGAGCCCAAGGGCTTCCCCTGCGGCCTTCATGTACTCAAGGCCCTGCATCCCAAGGCCCTGGAAGGCATAGGGGCTGGTACGGGGTTTATAAGCCCCGCCTCTAAGGAGCACAGCCCCGGATTCCCTGACCAGCGCGGCGGTTTCCATAATCTGGTCTTTGCTTTCAACAGCGCAGGGGCCGGCGATAACCGTGATCCTGGAGCCGCCGATTTTTACCGCCGGCGTTTCCGCGCCGCCTACAGTAACGATTGTGTCCTCGTTCCGGGTTTCCCTGGACACAAGCTCATAGGGCTTTGAAGTTGCGGCTACCCGTTCAACCCCCGGGAGGAGGCCCAGTTCCTTGATGTCCACTACTCCTTTGCCGGAAGCGCCGATAACGGCGTCATCTCCTAAAACCTGGTCCCTGGTGGTAAAACCCCGATCCTTCAGGAATATACGGACCATCTCCTTGTCATGAGGAGTGATATCTTTTGACAGAACGATTATCATAGGGGCATAATATAGACTTATAGCTGTTTTTACAAGGATAGTTTATACTCATTATTATGAAAAATTTGGAATTAATCAGAGGCAAAAAAGCCTTTATCATTGATATGGACGGCGTCATCTACCACGGCAACAGGATCCTCAAAGGCGCAGTAGACTTTGTCCAGTGGCTGGACAACAACGGGAAGTCCTACCTTTTTCTGACCAATTCCAGCGAACGTTCGCCGCTTGAGTTATCCCAGAAGCTGGATCGCCTGGGGATAACGGTAGAACCGGAGCACTTTTACACCAGCGCCCTGGCCACCGCGAGCTTCCTCGCTTCCCAGCGTCCCGGAGGTTCGGTCTTTGTTATCGGTGAACCCGGGCTTATCCAGGCTCTCTACGATATGGGCTTTACGATGAACAACGTGAACCCCGACTATGTGGTAGTAGGCGAAGGCAGGGGCTACAGCCTTGAGGCCCTGGAACGGGCGGTGCGCCTGGTACTAGGAGGGGCCCGGCTCATCGGGACCAACCCGGACCTTACAGGCCCCACAGAGGCGGGGATAGTGCCTGCCTGCGGCTCCCTGGTGGCGCCTATCGAGATGGCTACAGGCAAGAAGGCTTATTTCGTAGGAAAACCCAACCCCCTGATGATGCGCCACGGTTTAAGGCGCCTTAACTCCAAGCGGGAAGATACAGCCATCATCGGCGACCGCATGGATACGGACATCGCCGCCGGAGTGGAATCGGAAATCGAAACGGTCCTGGTACTTTCCGGGGTAACCGCCCTGGAGGATATCCCCTCTTTCCCCTACCAGCCCCGGCACATTCTGGAAGGAGTTTTTGAGATCCCCGGCTCTTTTGGCCCTGATACAGCTTCCGGCTAGGACCTTGCCATTCTACGATACCGGGTATGTTTCCCCCGCGACGGTTTCAAAACAAACAAAAGGCGCCGAACGGAATCGAACCGTTGCATAAAGGTTTTGCAGACCTCTCCCTTACCGCTTGGGTACGGCGCCAAGCACATTCAACCTGTAAACTATAACAGAAAAAACCGGGTTTGTCTAGCAGCCCGTCCCGATCTGGGTGTCCGATCTGTAAAAAGACCGGATCTGTCCGGCAATCGTTTTACTGGAAAAATCGCACTTGTACTTTACGTTTTATCATCTTATACTATGTAAATAATCATTTTCCAGCCACAGGAGGTCAAAAATGAAAAAAACTATTGTTACGGTAGTATGCCTGCTCATCGCGGCAGGCGCCCTGTACGCAGGCGGCGGGAGCCAGTCAAGCGGCGGCCAGGCAGGCGGAAGTTCCGGCAGTACCGCGGGTAAAGCGGAATTTGTCATCGGCAACGGGACTGAAATCCAGTCCATCGATCCTTCACAGATCGAAGGCGTTCCTGAACACCGGGTTTACATGGCCCTCTTTGAGGGGCTCGTGGTAAACGATCCCAAAACCAACAAGGCCCAGCCCGGGGTGGCCGAAAGCTGGACCATCAGCGCTGACGGCTCGGTTATTACCTTCAAAATCCGGTCAGGCATCACCTGGAGCGACGGCACCCCCATTACCGCCCAGACTGTTGTGGATTCCTGGCTCCACCACCTTAACCCGGCAACGGCGTCTAACTACGCCTACCTGCCCGGCATGGTGGTCAAAGGGGCGGATCTCTACAATACCCAGGGCGGCAAGCCTTCCGATGTGGCTATCCGCGCTGTGGATGCCAGTACCTTTGAAGTGACCCTGGTGGGTAACGTGCCTTACGCCATTGATATGTTCGCCCATTACGCCTTCTCGCCTTTGCCAATGCACGCTATCAACAAGTTCGGTTCCGACTGGATCAAGCCCGGCAACTTCGTGAGCAACGGTCCTTTCGTGCTCCAGGAATGGATACCCAACGATCACCTCACGGTGGTTCCTAACGACAAGTACTGGAACAAGGCCAACGTGCACCTGAGCAAGATCACCTTCCTGCCTATTGAAGACACCAATACCGCCTATCAGGCGTTCAAAAACGGCGAGATTGACTGGAGCACCAACATCCCTCTGGCCATAATCGACCAGCTCAAGCTGGACAAGGATTACCGTGTGGCTACCCAGTTGGGCTCTTATTTCTACTATATAAATATGAACCATCCTATCCTCAAGGATGTGCGGCTCCGGAAGGCCCTCTCTATGTCCTTTGACCGCCAGGAACTGATCGACCGGGTGGTTAAGGGCGGCCAGGTTCCCGCCTTTGCCCTGGTACCTCCTATCGGGGATTACAAGCCCGCGACAGGCACCGGGTACGACGTGGCTGCCGCGAAGCGGCTTCTGGCCGAAGCGGGTTATCCCGAAGGCCGCGGCCTCCCAACTTTCACCATTATCTACAATACCCTGGATTCCCATAAGGTTATCGCCGAATACCTCCAGCAGGTATGGAAGACCAATCTTGGGGTAAACGTGACCCTCCAGAACCTGGAATGGGCTACGTTCCTCGAAGAACGGAAAACCAGCCGCATGGAGCTTGGCCGGGCCGGCTGGATAGCCGACTACGCGGACGCCCAGAACTTCCTGGACCTCCTCATCACTGGTGGCGGCAACAACGACGGCCATTACAGCGATCCCGAGTATGACCGTCTTATCCGCCAGGCTTCGGCTATGCCCGGCGGCCCCGCCCGGGACGCGGTGCTCCGGCAGGCCGAGGAAATCGCCGTTACCCGGGACCAGGCGGTCATCCCTATTTACTACTACGTCTCCCAGAACATCATCGATCTGGACAAATGGGACGGCTGGTACACCAATCCCCAGGACACGCATCCCTGGGTAGGAATCAGGAAAAAGTAAAACCTTTTTGCGGCGTGTCCGCATAAACGTACCGGGGTTTCACGGCATGTCTGTGAAATCCCGGTCAGGAGCTGGCTATGGGAAGGTTCATAGTACGAAGGTTGGTGAGCATTATTCCTACGATGTTCATAATCATCACCCTTAGTTTTTTTATGATGCGCGCCGCTCCGGGAGGCCCTTTTTCAAGTGAAAAGGAAGTCCCCCGGGGTGTGATGGAAAATCTTCTGAAAAAATACCACATGGATGAACCTCTGCCCAGACAGTATCTCAGGTTTTTAGGCGATGTTGTGCGGGGCGATCTGGGGCCTTCTTTCAAAAACAAGGATTTTACGGTTAACGCCTTAATCGCACAAAGCCTTCCCCACTCGGTTGTCCTGGGCCTTACTTCGCTTACCCTCGCGCTGGTTCTGGGGGTGCTCGTGGGGGTTGTTTCGGCACTGCGCCAGAATACGGCTATTGATTACACCGCCATGTCCCTGGCGGTAACGGGAATTTCGATTCCCCTTTTTGTGTCAGGCCCGGTGCTTATGCTTGTCTTTGCGGTGTGGCTCAAGTGGCTGCCCACTTCGGGATGGATCACCGGACGCCAGGGGATTAGAACCCTGGTATTGCCGGCTGTTACCCTGTCTATGCCTTACTTTGCCTACATAGCCCGGCTTTCAAGGGCAAGCATTCTGGAAGCCCTGAGGTCCGATTATGTCCGCACCGCCAGAGCCAAAGGCCTTTCCATGCCGGTCATCATGGTAAAGCACGTTCTCAAAGGCGCCCTTCTCCCGGTAGTGAGTTACCTGGGGCCTGCCTGCGCCGGCATCGTAACCGGATCGGTAGTGGTGGAAAGCATATTCGTGGTCCCTGGGCTGGGAACCTTTTTTGTCCGCTCGGCGCTGAACCGGGATTATACCCTTATTATGGGAACCGTCATCGTCTATTCACTTATTCTGGTAGTGATGAATTTTTTTGTTGATATCATTTACGGGTTTTTGGACCCCCGGATTTCTTACAAGTGACCGGAGGGCTTATGAATTTTTCGCGTAAAAAAACCGGTGCGGCGCTCAACGAATTCGACCAAAGCGTTAAACCTGTTTCCCTGACCCAGGACGCCTGGAAGCGTCTTAAAAAAAACAAGATGGCCGTCTTCGGGCTTACAGTGGTGCTGATTTATTTTTTTATTTCGATTTTCGCGCCGCTTCTGCCTTTTTATCCCTTTGAACGCCAGGAAATCCAGCATATCTACCTTCCCCCTTCTTTCCGGAGCGCCGGCGAGGTAATGCTTAAAACCAGGGAAGCGTACCTGGCAAAAGTCATGGAAAAAGAAGGGCGCTCCGAATACAGCGCTACGGAAAAAACCGAACTCGCAGCCATGCGCGCTGATATTGAAACCAATCCTGTGCATAAAAGGGTTTATATACTGGGAACCGACATACTGGGCAGGGACATGCTTTCCCGGGTGATCTACGGCGGACGGATCTCCATAGGCATAGGCGTGCTGGGAACGATTACCGCCCTGCTTATCGGCATATTCTTCGGCGCCGTAGCGGGTTACGCGGGCGGGAAACTGGACAACCTCATTATGCGCTTTGTGGATGTCATGTACGGCCTGCCTTACATGCTCATCGTTATCATCCTTATGGCCATTATGGGGCGGAATGTTTTCATCCTCTTTATGGCCATTGCCCTGGTATCGTGGCTTACTATAGCCCGGGTGGTCCGGGGGCAGATCATTTCCCTTAAAAACGCCGAGTTCGTCCAGGCCGCCCAGTCCGTAGGCGCAGGGGCCGGGCGGATCATCAGGAAGCATCTGCTTCCAAATACCCTGGGGATCATCATCGTCTATTCGACCCTTTCGCTGCCCCAGTTCATCATGAACGAGAGTTTCCTTTCCTTCCTGGGGCTCGGCGTTTCGGCGCCCCTCGCGTCCTGGGGCTCCCTGGTATCAGAAGGGGTGAAGGGCATGGAACTCTATCCCTGGCTCCTCATCGCGCCTGCGGTAGTGATGACGGTGTTTCTTTTCGCAATGAACTTTTTGGGCGACGGCCTCAGGGACTCCTTTGATCCCCAGGGCAAGAACAGGACTTAGGAGCCAAAGATGATGACCAATGATCCGGTCCTGGAAGTAAAGAACCTTCAAACCCATTTTTTTACCGATGACGGGGTGGTTAAAGCGGTAGACGATGTTTCCTTTTCCCTGCGCAAAGGGGAAGTTATGGGGATAGTCGGAGAATCCGGCTCGGGCAAATCGGTGACCAACCTTTCCATTATGAACCTGGTTCAGACCCCTCCGGGAAGAATCGTGGGAGGCGAAGTGCTTTTCCACGGCGAAGATATCCTCAGGATGAAGGAGAAACGGATCCGGCTTATCAGGGGGGCCAAAATTTCCATGATCTTCCAGGATCCTATGACAAGCCTCAACCCCTTCCTCAGAATCTCTACCCAGATGATTGAAACCCTGCGGCTTCACCAGAAGCTTTCAAAAAAAGAAGCAAAAGAACGGGCTATTGAGATGCTCACTATCGCCGGGATTCCTGCGGCAAAAGAGCGGATCGACAATTACCCCCATCAGTTCTCAGGCGGCATGTGCCAGCGGGTGATGATCGCCATGGGCCTCTCGTGCAATCCTGAAATCCTCATCGCCGACGAGCCGACCAGCGCCCTGGATGTAACGATTCAAGCGCAAATACTGGACCTCATGAAGAACCTTACCAGCCAGTTTGGAACAGCCGTGATCCTCATTACCCATTCCCTGGGAGTGGTAGCCGGGATGTGCGATACTATTTACGTTATGTACGCAGGGCGCATCGTTGAGCGGGGGCCGACTGCGGATATTTTTGAGCGCCCTCTGCACCCCTATACCCGGGGCCTTATCAAATCGGTTCCCAGGCTGGACAGGCCGAATTCGGAACGCCTTTTCTCCATACCCGGACAGCCGCCTAATGTAATCGATCTTCCCCCCTGTTGTCCTTTCTATCCCCGCTGCGCCGAGGCTATGGAAATCTGCAGGACCCGCTATCCGGAAGAAACCGGTTACGGCAACAGCCACTACGCCGCCTGCTGGAATCAGGCAAACGCCGCGTCCCCAGGGGGTATTATATGAGCGCTCTTCTTGAAGTCAAAGACCTCTGCATGTACTTCCCTGCAGGCCATAAGGGATTCCTTAAAAGAGAAAAACAGTTTATTTACGCTGTAGACGGGGTTTCTTTTACCATAAAGAAAGGGGAGACCCTGGGTCTGGTAGGAGAGTCGGGCTGCGGGAAGTCCACAGTAGTACGGGCTCTGGCGCGGCTTTACACCCCTACTTCGGGGGAAGTGTTCCTTAACGGAAAAAACCTGGGAATTATGAGCAGGCGCGAACTCCTCGAAGCCCGAAGAAATATACAGATAGTCTTCCAGAATCCCTATGCGTCCCTTAATCCCAGGAT